>NZ_KI271712.1:47733-65226 GCF_000469445.2 Oscillibacter sp. KLE 1745
GCGCAGGCGCAGCCCTCCTGCCGCCGGCGGGGGAAGGTTGGCAGTCCCTTGCGGCAGTCAGAGACGGAAACGCGCCGCCCTTGGGGAAACCTCCAGCCCGGGGAGGTACAGGGATACCCCCTGCCCCTCTCCCCGCTGCCGCTCACACTCCCGCGAAGAAGCAGGCAGCGCCTAGCGAAGCGGAAGGCGCGGAAAGAGAAGCTGGTCGAATGCATCCTTGCACCCCGACGCTGTCGGCACCATCCGCCACGGGACAGCAGTCACGACCTCGCAGAAGATGATAGCGTGCCCGAAGGCAAGCCCAAATCGGCGCTTGCACCGATACGCCGACCCCCGTCAGCACAGAGGCGCGAATGCGCCGGCGTGCGCCAAAAGCGGCCTTTTCTTTTGGACCGGGCGCGGCCCATTTTCTTTTCGGCAAGACCGAAAAGAAAATGGGGGGCGCATTGCCCAGCCATCCTCATGGCTGAATCCACCCGGGCGGCAGATTGCCGCCCCTGCGGCGCCTCCGGAAGAAAGCCCCCTCTCTGGGGGCGGGGAAGCAAAAAAGGCGGCCGGCCCTCCGGCCAGCCGCCCCGCGGTCTGTCTTTATGCCAAAAATCCCTTGAGGATCCGGTCCTCCGCTTCCTCCTCGGTGAGGCCCAGGGTCTCCAGCTTCAGCAGCTGGTCCCCGGCGATCTTGCCGATGGCGGCCTCGTGGATCAGCTGGGCCTCGGTGTCGTTGGCGGCGATCTCCGGCACGGAGCTGATCTTGGCCTGTCCCATAATAATGGAGTCGCACTGCACATGGCCGAAGCACTTGGCGTTGCCCACCACGCAGGGGCGGAACACCTGGGAGGACTCGTCCTGGGCCACAGACCGGGAGATGACCCGGCCCTTGGCGTCCTCACCGTTCAGCTCGATGACCATGTCGCTGTCCGCCACCTGGCGGCCGTGGGTCAGCAGCCGCTCTGTGATGACGGCCTCGGCCCCCTTGCCGCAGACGATCTTGGTGTACCGCTTGGTGGAGTCCACGCCCCGGATCTGCACCGTGTCCATCTGGATGGAGGCGCCCTCCTCCAGATACACGATGGTCTGGGGGTTCATAATCTTCTCGCCCCTGCCGTCCCCCTCAGCGTAGTGCTTTTCTGAGTAGTGGACATGGGAGTTTTTGCCCACATGGAAGGTGTGGATGCCGTCGTGGCGGGACTCCTGGTCGCCGCAGTTGTGGATGCCGCAGCCGGCCACGATCTCCACATCGCAGTCCTCGCCGATGTAGAAGTCGTTGTACACCGTCTCTTCCACACCGGACTTGGTGATGATGACGGGGATGTGGCAGGTCTCGCCCTTGGTCCCGTCCAGAATCCGGATGTCGATGCCGGCGTGGCCGTCGGTCCGGTCGTCGATCTTGATGTGCTCCGTGGACACCCGGCCGTCACAGCCGCAGTCCTTACGAATGTTGAAGGCCCCTACGGGCTTACCGATCAGGTCCGCGATCTTCTCCAGCAGCTCCCGGTCCACCTGTGTGTCCATCATACAGCAGCACCTTCTTTCGTCAGCACCGGGCACCCGGACAGGGTGTCCGCCAGGATCTGGGGCAGGATCTCCTCGGGTGTGCCCCGGTGGCGCAGCTCCCCGTCGCCCACCACGATGATCTCGTCTGCCAGGGAGATGATCCGCTCCTGGTGGGAGATGATAATCATGGTCGCGGTGCCGCTGGCGTGGATCTGTTCAAACGTTTCTGTCAGCCGGGCGAAGCTCCACAGGTCGATGCCCGCCTCCGGCTCGTCGAAGATCATCAGCTGGCTGCTGCGGGCCAGGATAGTGGCGATCTCGATGCGCTTCACCTCGCCGCCGGAGAGGGAGGCGTCCACCTCCCGGTCCAGATAGTCATTGGCGCACAGGCCCACCTTCGTCAGGTACTGGCAGCACTGGTCCTTGGACAGCTTCTCATTCCCGGAGGCGATGGTCAGCAGGTTGCGGACCGTCAGCCCCTTGAACCGGGGGGGCTGCTGGAAGCCGTAGCTGATGCCCAGACGGGCCCGCTCCGTGATTCCCAGGTCCGTGATATCCTGACCGTTCCACAGAATCTGGCCGCCGGTGGGCTTCACCAGACCCATGATGATCTTGGCCAGGGTGGTCTTGCCGCCGCCGTTGGGACCGGTGAACACCACCAGTCGGTGGTCGTCGATGGTCAGGGAGATGTCGTTTAAGATCCCCAGCTCACTGTCGCCCTCCCGGACGGCGTAGCTGATATGTTTCAATTCCAGCATACAATCGGAACCTCCTTTGCTGGCATCAATCCTCGCAGTTTCCCTATTTTAACAGAAACAACGGGAAAAAGCAATGAAAAAGGGAACTCTCGTCCTATGATATTTTAACCCTGGGGCGAATTTCATACGTGTGATTTTTGCAACAGGAACCGTTTTTTCCCAAGCGCATACACTGGGGAGAAAAGGAGGGACCTGGATGGAACAGACCATACATACTCCGGAGACCTATGACTTCCGGAAATACGACCAGATCTGGCGGCGGGTGGCCCCCAACCTGGAGCCCTATCCCGACCTGCGGGAGCCGGCGGTGCCCGCGATGGCGCCCCTGGCCTCTGGTGCCGCACCGCGGGCTTCCCAGCCGCCGGCCGGTGAGGACTTGGAGCACCTGCCCGGTGCGGAGGAGAACCCCTGCTGCATGGGCACCATGGCGCAGGAGGAACTGGGAGTGATCGAAGGGTTCATCGAGGTGGAGTTGGCAGATAGGCGGACCTATCAGGCATTCGCCCGGCGGGCACCGGCTTTCGCCCGGGGGACGATACGGGATTTGGCAAACGCGTCGGGCGCAGCTGCCCGGCGGCTGATGACGGCCTACTACCTCATCACTGGGAACTGCTACCGCCCGGCGGTGGCCAGCGGACGGATTTCCATAGATAGCTGGTGCCCCGCCCTGCGGGAGCGGTACCATGTGGAGGCCTGCAACGGCATGAACTACCTGCGGGCGGGGGAGGAGACCACAGACCCCTGCCTGGGGCGGCTGCTGAAGGAGCTGGGAGAGGAATCCTACCGTCAGGCGGACCAGCTGATGGCCCTGCTGGAGCGGGCGCTGTGAGCGGAAAGAGGGGAAGGGCGCCGAAAAAACGCCGTTCCCCTCTTTTCCATGGCCGGAAAATGTGTTATACTAAATCTTAAATTTTGAAATCCAGCGGGAGGAACGGGATGTTTACCGGCTTTACAGACGAGACTGTGGACTTTATGTGGGGCATCCGCTTCAACAACGAGCGGGCCTGGTTTGAAGCTCACAAGGAGATTTATCTGACGCACTTTTATCAGCCCATGCGGGAGCTGGGGGACGAGCTCTATGACTACATCGCCGCCAAGCGGCCGGATCTGGGGCTCATCCGCAAGGTGACCCGGATCTACCGGGACGTCCGGCGGCTCCACGGCCGGGGGCCTTATAAGGAGAGCCTGTGGTTCTCTATCGAGCAGCCCTCGGAGGAGTGGACGGCCCACCCCACCTTCTGGTTCGAGCTGATGCCGGAGGGGTGGACCTGCGGCATGGGGTATTATATGCCCAAGCCGCTGACGATGGCCAAGCTGCGGGCCCGGATCGACCGGGACCCCGCCGCCATGGAGAAGCTGATGCGGAAGCTGAACCGCCAGAAGGAACTTGTCCTGGAGACGGAGGACTACAAGCGCCCCAGGGCCCCGGCCCCTTCCAAACTGCTGGAGCCCTGGTACCGGGCCAGGAGCTTCACCATCTGTCACAATGACAAGCTGACGGACGAGCTGTTCAGCCGGGACATCGTGGAGCGCCTGAGACAGGACTTCACCTTCCTGCTGCCCTATTACGACTACTTCGTCACCCTGGAGGGCGACCCGGATCCCCGGGATGCCGCCCCGGTCTGATTTTACAAAAGGAGAGCGATCAAAGATGAAAGCATGTCCCGAGAGAAGCGCGGCCCTGGCGCTGCTGCGCAAGTACAATGCCGAGCCCTTCCATATCCAGCACGGCCTGACGGTGGAGGGCGTCATGCGCTGGTACGCTCAGGAGCTGGGTTACGGCGAGGACGCGGATTTCTGGGCCGCCGTGGGCCTGCTCCACGATGTGGACTTTGAGAAGTGGCCGGAGGCGCACTGCAAAAAGGCTCCGGAGCTGCTGGCGGAGATCGGCTGCAGCGACGAGCTCATCCACGCCGTATGCAGCCACGGATACGGCTTGTGCTCTGACGTGGAGCCCACGGAGGAGATGGAGAAGGTCCTCTTTGCCGCGGACGAGCTGACGGGCCTCATCGGCGCGGCGGCGCTGATGCGCCCCAGCAAGAGCTGCCAGGACATGGAGGTCAGCTCCCTGAAGAAGAAGTTCAAGGACAAGAAGTTCGCCGCCGGCTGCTCCCGGGACGTCATCAAGACCGGGGCCGAGCGGCTGGGGTGGACGCTGGAAGAGCTGATGGAAAAAACCCTCCAGGCTCAGCGGAGCTGCGAGGAGAGCGTGGCGGCCCAGATGGCGGCCCTGTAACCCTGTATGGAAAACTGAGAACAGCCGGCCCTGGTGGGGGCCGGCTGTTCCTGATTCAGCGGGGGAGGGCGGTCAGAGGAGCTTTTCATAGGCGATTTTCTCACTGTTGTCGAACCGGATGGTGCCCCGGTACTGAAACCCCTGCTTGGCCAGGATATTCTGCATTTTATGATTTCCCGCGTCTGTGTCCACCCGAAATTCCCGGACCCCCCGATCCCGGCACAGGTCCTCCACCAGCTGGAAGGCCGTACCGGCGGCGCCCCGGCCCCGGGCCGCGTCGGATAGGGCCAGGCGGTGTACCACTACATAGGGCTCCTCCCGGGCCCAGGTGCCGTTCAGATGGTCGTAGGCCGGTTCTCCGTCGAAATCGACGCAGAGGTAGCCTAGAGGGATGCCGTCCTCCTCCAGAAAATACCCTTTTCCCGTTCGGACGTCCCGTTCCAGGCAGTCCCGGCCCGGATAGCCCGTCTGCCACTGGTCGATCCCCTGTGCCCGCAGGTGGGCCTTGGCCTGGTTGATGATGTCCATAGCCAGCTCCACCTCGGAAAGTGCGGCGGCTCTCAGTCTGCGCATACGACTCCTCCTTTTGGTGCCGCGCCGGGAAACTACCGCACCGCTCTTGACGGACCGTTTCCGGGTGCAGTACAATATCCAATGGAATTTTTTCAAGATACTGGATTTCCTGTATATTATATGATTCATCTAATATCTTGTCAATAGAGAGGGGAGAAACGTTTGGAGATCAACGCAGTGGTGTCGGAGAACGCCCGGCGGCTCCGGGAGGAGAAGCGGCTGACGCTGGACGAGGCCGCCCGGCTGACGGGGGTGTCCCGCAGTATGCTGGCCCAGATCGAGAAGGGGGACGTGAACCCCACCATCTCCATGGTGTGGAAGATCGCCAACGGTTACAAGGTGTCTTTCACCTCGCTGGTGGAGCCGGCCCGGGAGCGGCCGGTGCTGCTGCGGGGCAATGACGCGCCGATTCTGGAGGAGGATGGGGGGAGGTACCGGAACTGCCCGGCCTTCCCCTTTGACGGGGAGCGGGGGTTCGAGACCTATCGGATCGTGATGCTCCCCGGCGGCGCACTGGAGGCCCAGCCCTATCTGCCGGGGACGGAGGAGTATGTGACCGTCTTCGCCGGGGAGGCGGAGATCGGCCTGCCGGGGGAGACCTACCGGCTCCGGACCGGCGACTCCCTGCGCTTCCCGGCGGACCAGCCCCACCGCTACCGGAACCCGGGGACGGAGGAGACTCAACTCAGTATGCTGATCTGGTACAGGCATTAAAGAACCAGCCCGGGCCTGACGGCCCGGGCTGGGGCATTTTTCAGGAGAGGGGGCCGGGTCACCGCCTCCGCCGGCCCCATAGGAAGCCCAGGGAGAACAGCACCGCCAGCATCAGCAGGGAGAGCGCATTGGCCGCCAAGGTTTCCGGCGGCCCCCAGCTGTGATTGGAAAAGGGGATCACCAGCCGGCAGGCCAGGGAAAACAGCGGGAGGCCGGGGTACTGCCCCAGCCCCGCCAGCAGGAAGCTCCGGGCCTCACTGGAGACAAAGTGGAACTGCCACACGTACAGGGCAAAGCTCACCAGGCTGGGCCACTGGGTCAGCAGCAGGCAGGCGGGGTAGCTCCTTTCGGAGCGGCCGCACAGATGCCCCAGCCAGAGGCAGAACACGATGGCTGCAGGCACCTGGATATAAAATGCCAGTGTAAACAGGAAGGCAGGGCCGTTCAGGGACACGGCGGTGAGCCAGTTGCACAGCCAGCCCCACAGGCCGGGCACCAGGGCCAGCAGCAGGAGCTTCCAGGTCTTCATAGGGCGCCTCCTTTTCAAAAAGAAAGAGGTGTCTCTGCTTGAAAGAAACAGAAACACCTCCTGATGCTTTATTCCATGCTGATAATATAATAGTACACAGGCTGTCCGCCGGAGAGGACCGCCACCTCCGCACCGGGACACACCTCTTCAAACAGGGCCCCGGCCTTCTGAGCGTCCGCCTCCTGCACATCCTCGCCGAAGTACAGGGAGATGAAGGAGGCCTCCCGCCCGGCGGCGTCCTCCGCCAGCTTGTGGAGCAGCGTGTCAAGGGAACCGTCCGTGTCGAAGAGCTTGCCTTCCTCCAGGGCCAGATAATCGCCCTCCTTGATGGCGAAGCCGTCGAAGTCGGAGTCCCGGGCGGCGTATGTGATCTGGGCCGTGGTGACGGAGCTGAGGCTTCCCGTCATGGCGTCAGTAATGGTCTGGGCATCCGGCGCGTCGAAATCCACGTTCATCATGGCGGTGATGCCCTGGGGCACGGTCTTGGTGGGGATCACCACCACCCGCTTCTCCGTCAGGGCGGCACACTGCTGGGCTGCCATAATAATGTTGCCGTTGTTGGGCAGGACGAACACCGTCTCCGCCGGGATCTTGTTCACGCCCTCCAGAATACTCTCGGTGGAGGGGTTCATGGTCTGCCCACCGGACACCACACCGTCGGCCCCCAGGTCCCGGAACACGGCGGCCAGGCCGTCCCCGGCGCACACCGCCAGAAAGCCGTAGGGCTTCTCCGGCGCCGCCACGGCGGGCGTTTCTTCCGCGGGGACGGACTCCAGCTCCGCCTCCACCGCGTCCAGGTCATCGGTGCTCTGGACGTGTTTGCCCGCGGCCAGGTCGTCCGCCTGGGTCCGCATGTTCTCGATCTTGGCCAGCTCCAGAGTGCCGTACTTCTGGGCCTCGTTCAGGGCGTTGCCGGGGATGTTGGTGTGGACGTGGACCTTAAAGGCCTCATCGTCCTCGCCGATCACCAGACTGTCACCGATGCTGTTGAGATATGACCGCAGCGGCTCCAGCGAGATATCGGCCATGGCCTTGCGGACGATGAATACCGTGTCGAAGGCGAAGGTGATGTCCTCCGCCGCCATGGCGGCGAAGTCTGCCTTCTCCTCTCTGGACTCGCCAGCCTCCGTCTCGGGCATGGGCTCGCCCCGCAGTTCCGCCAGCATGCCGTCCAGGATCAGGAGATAGCCCTTGCCGCCGGCGTCCACCACGCCGGCCTTTTTCAGCACCGGGTTCATCTCCGTGGTCTGGGCCAGGGCGGCATAGCCCACCCGGATGGCGTCCTCCAGGACCCGCTCCAGGTCCGTCTCTCCGGCGGCGGCTGTGTCCACCGCCTGCTTGGCGGCAAGACGAGAGACGGTGAGTACCGTGCCCTCGGCGGGCTTCATCACCGCCTTGTAGGCGGCGGAGACACCCTCCTGCATGGCGGCGGCGAAAGCGGCGGCGTCCGCAGTCTCCCGGCCCTTCAGGGCCTTGGACAGGCCTCGGAACAGCAGGGAGAGAATGACGCCGGAATTGCCGCGGGCCCCCCGCAGCAGGGCGGAGGCCGTGACGGAGGCCGCCTGCTCCACAGTGGCGGGCTCGCTCTTGCGCAGCTCCGTCACGGCGGTGCCGATGGTCATGGACATATTGGTGCCCGTGTCGCCGTCGGGCACGGGAAAGACGTTCAGGTCGTTGATGGCCTGCTTCTGGGCCGTGATGACGGCTGCGCCGTGGAGCACCATCCGCTTGAACAGTGCGCCGGTGATTTGTTCGTTCATCTGTCTCGTTCCTCCCTCACAGGGTCATGGAATCCACGCACACGTCCACGTCCTTGACGGTGACGCCGGTGTTCCGGGTGACGACATAGCGCACTTCATTCATGATGGAGCGGCAGACCGCGGGGAGATTGACGCCGTTTTCCACGATGATGTGGAGCTCGATGGAGATGGAGTTGTCGTCGTGATAAGTGATGCTGACGCCCTTGCTCATGGCCTCCCGGCGCAACAGATGCACCAGGCCGTCCGTCATGGAGCGGTAGGCCATGCCCTTGACGCCGAAGCAGTTGGTGGCCGCCATGCCGGTGATGTTGGAGAAGACGGCGCTGCTGACGGTGATATCGCCGTGGTCAGACTTGAATTGAATCATGAGAACGTCCTTTCTTTCCCAGGAGTTTGGCACGAAGGGCGGCGGGCCGCCTGCTCTGGACAGCGGCTGTCCACAGCCTGTACTTTGAGAACCTTATTATATACGATTCCCCGTGAAAGTACAAGTCTAAAAAAGACCCGGCTCCGGCGCGGAAAGCTATTGAAATCTTCCGCGGCTTGCCGTAAAATAGACAAATCACGGGATTTTTCAGAAACTGAAGGCCACAGAGGTGAAGGCTGGAGGGGAAAGGAGAGCGACCCAATGAAAAACAAGGGCCCGCTGTATGTGCTGACCTGCTATGTCATCTGGGGCCTGCTGCCCATCTTCTGGAAGCTGCTGGCCCAGGTGGATTCCCTGTATGTGCTGGCCAGCCGCATCGTGTGGTCCATGGTGCTCACCGGAGGCATCCTGCTGCTGCGGCGGGACCGGCTGGCCGGTGTGCGGGCCGCGTTCCGGGACCGGAGGGAGTGGGGGCTGTTGGCCGCTGCGGGCTGCGTGGTCTGCGTCAACTGGGGCGTCTACATCTGGGCGGTGGCCAACGGGCACATGATCGACTCCAGCCTCGCCTACTATATGAATCCCATCCTGGCGATCCTGTTGGGGACGGTCCTGTTCCGGGAGCGGCTGACAAAGCTCCAGTGGCTGGCGGTGGCGGTGACCTTCGCGGGACTGGTAATCACTGTCATTCGCTACCGGCAGATTCCCTGGATCGCCCTGGTGATCGGCGGCAGCTTTGCTGTTTACGGGGCGCTGAAGAAGCAGGTCCGTTCCGACGCGGCGGTCTCCACCTTTGTGGAGACGCTGACCCTGGCGCCCTTTGCCCTGGTGCTGATCTTCTGGATGGAGGCCCACGGCACCGGCGCCGCCGGGGTCCTCTCTGGTTGGCAGTGGCTGCTGCTGCCGGTGTCCGGCGTGGTGACCACTGTGCCGCTGATGTTCTTCGCCGCCGGCATGAAGACCACGCCAATGACCCTCTCCGGCATTCTGATGTATATCAACCCCACCATGCAGCTGCTGCTGTCCGTGGCGCTGTATGGAGAGGCATTCACCGCCACCCACGCCATTTTGTTCGGCTTCGTCTGGACGGGGCTGATCCTGTACCTGATCTCCGGCGCCCGCGAGAGCCGGAGGCACCGAGAGGAGGAAAAACCATGCGTGTGATTACCGGCACTGCCCGCGGCCGCCGGCTGAAGGAGCTGGAAGGGACGGAGACCCGCCCCACCACCGACCGGGTGAAGGAGGGGCTCTTCAGCGCCCTGCAGTTCGACATCGAGGGGCGCCGGGTGCTGGACCTGTTCGCCGGAACCGGCCAGCTGGGCATCGAGTGCCTCAGCCGGGGTGCCGCCTCTGCCGTGTTCGTGGACCGGCGGGCCGACGCCGTGAAGCTGATTCGGGAGAATTTGAAGCTGACGGAGCTCCAGGACCGGGCCCGGGTAGTGGCGGGGGACTCCATGGAGTTTCTGCGGTCACTGCGGGAGCGGTTTGACATCGTGTTTCTGGACCCTCCCTATGAGGCGGGGCTGCTGGAGCCCGCCGTCGCCCATCTGACAGCGTTTGACATTCTCAATCCCCATGGTATAATTGTGGCAGAACACCCGGCGGACCGGAGCCTTCCGGCGCCTGCGGCGCCCTACCGGGTGCGCCGCACCTACCGTTACGGCAGGATCGCCCTGACGCTGATCCGCCGGGGCGGAGACCGAGAAAACGAGGAATGACCCCCATGAGAACAGCGATTTGCTCCGGCTCTTTCGACCCCATCACCCTGGGGCATTTGGATATCATCCGGCGGGCGGCTGCCTGCTTTGACCGGGTCTGTGTCTGTGTCAGCCCCAACGCTGAAAAGCGAAACCAGATGTTCACACCGGAGCAGAAGCTCCAGCTGGTGCGGACGGCGGTGGAGGACCTGCCCAATGTGGAGGCGGAGCTGTGGCCGGGCCTGCTGGCGGATTTCGCGGTGCGGCACCATGCCTCCGCCATCGTCCGGGGCGTGCGCAACACCACGGACTTTGACGTGGAATATCAGATGGCTCTCATCAACCGGGGGATCCATCCGGAGCTGGAAACGCTGCTGTTGCCTGCCAGCGCGGCATATCAGCACTTCAGCTCCTCCATGGCTCGGGAGATGATCCGCTATCACCAGCCGCTTGAAAACTATTTGCCCGCGTCCATCGTGCCTCTGGTGCGGGAGATGACGGAAAAGAAGGAAGGATGAGTCCCATGGCAAATGATGTGAACCGTTTGATCGATATGCTGTACGAGCGGATCGAGGACGCCAAGTCCCCGGCCCTGAAACCCAATATGAGCATGGTGGACCGGGACGAGCTGCTGGATCTGCTGGACGAGCTGCGGGCCCAGCTGCCGGTGGAGATCAAGCGCGCCCAGGAGCTGCTCTCCGCCCGGGACAAGTTTGTGGAGGATGCCAAGCGGGACGTGGACCGGATGATGCGTCAGGCGGAGCTGGATGCCAAGACCAAGGTGTCCGACAGCGAGGTACTCTATGCGGCCAAGGAGAAGGCCCGCCAGATGGTGGCCCGGGCGGAGGAGCGCTGCCGCCAGTTGTACCAGGTGACCAATGAGTATGCCGAGGACGCCCTGGCCCGCACGGAGGAGGCGGTGCAGATGGCGCTGGATGAGGTGAAGCAGCAGCGGGTGCGGTTCCGCAGTGCCTCCGCTGCCAAAATGCAGGAGCAGCGGGACAAGCTGGACGGCAGGACCCTGCCCCAGGAGGATGGCGGCGAGGAGTGATGCCGCAGGTCAACCGTAATCTTAAAAATTTGTGAAAAACGCCAAAGGATTTGGCGAAACTTTTTTGGAATACTCTAGATGTTGCGGAGAAAATGAAAAAAAGCACCCCATGGCACAAGTTCTTGCGTCATGGGGTGTTTTTTATTTTACGTAAACTTGTCGAAGAGATGTCGAACATCTGTTTTAAAATGGCGATTTTGGCCGAAAAATGCCATAATTTGGCGTTCTTAGCGGCGGTTTTCCCGGAAAAAACTGCTTGCAATCCCGGCCAATTTCGCTTATACTCAGAGCATGTGGTGGGGAAAAGTGGGTAAAAGTAGAGACTAAGTGCCAAAGAGACCCCATCCAGACCCAAAAAACGCGGGAAAGGGGGGATCAACCGTGGCCAGGCTGTTGGGAAAATCCAACAACAGCATCGACTCCAAGGGCCGTCTGGTGATCCCCTCCGCCATGCGGGAGGCCCTGGGCGACACGTTCTACATTACCATCGGCGCGGAGCACTGCCTGACCATTTACCCTCAGGCCAAGTGGGACCAGATGTCCGAGGAGATGGACGACCTCTCCTATACAGAGGCCCGGGCGCTGACGCTGCTGTACGCCAACGCCGTCCAGTGCGAGCCGGACGCCCAGGGGCGGGTGCTGATCCCTGCCAGCCTTCGGGCCCACGCGGGACTGAAAAAGACCGCCACCATCGTGGGATTGAATTCCTTCGCCGAGATCTGGGACGAGAAGACCTGGACGGAGCGGGAGCAGCGGATGCTGGAGAGCGACGATATGGCCGCGGCCATGGACGCCCTGGCCCGTGTCCGGCGCAGCCGCGGGTGAGTGCCGATGGAATACACGCACAAGCCTGTTCTGCTGGACGCCTGCATCCAAGCACTGAACATCCACCCCGATGGGATCTATGTGGACGGCACCCTGGGACGAGCCGGACACTCTCGGGAGATCGCCGGGCGGCTGACCACCGGGCGGCTCATCTGCATCGACCGGGACCAGGCCGCCATCGACGCGGCGCAGGACCGTCTGGCCCCCTGGCTGGACCGGGTGACGCTGATCCACAGCAACTTTTCGGAATTGAAGGAGGTCCTGTCCCGGTGCGGTGTCAGCGGCGCCGACGGGATGCTCTTTGACTTGGGCGTGTCCTCTCCCCAGCTGGACGACGCCTCACGGGGCTTCTCCTATATGCAGGACGCCCCGCTGGACATGCGGATGGACACCTCCGCCCCCCTGAGCGCCGCGGACATCGTGAACACCTGGAGCCAGGAGGAGCTGCGGCGCATCCTGTTTGAATACGGCGAGGAGCGGTACGCCCCCGCCATCGCGAGAGCCATCGTCCGGGCGCGGGAGACCGCGCCTGTGAAGACCACCCTGGAGCTGGTGGAGATCATCAAGAGCGCCATGCCTCCCGCAGCTCTGCGGGAGAAGCAGCACCCGGCCAAGCGGAGCTTTCAGGCCATCCGGATCGCGGTCAACGGTGAACTGGATGCCCTGCCCCCCATGCTGCGGGCGGCGGTGGACGGGCTGAACCCCGGCGGTCGCCTGGCCGTCATCACCTTCCACTCTCTGGAGGACCGGATCGTCAAGCGGACGCTGGCGGAGCTGGCCCGGGGATGCGTCTGCCCGCCGGAGTTTCCAGTGTGCGTGTGCGGCAAAAAGCCCCAGGTGCGGCTGGTGACCCGCAAGCCCGTCACGGCGGGCGGCGCGGAGCTGGAGGAGAATCCAAGGGCCCGCAGCGCCAAGCTGCGGGTGGCGGAAAAGTGCGGCTTTGACCTTTGACCACACCGGGACCATCCGGTGTTAATGTGTGTGAGAACGGCTCCGTGCCGGTATGGCGGAGCAAAAGGAGGGACCTTCTTTGGCAGTAGCGCGGGAACTGCGGTACAACAGCCGCAGCGCGGTATATGGGGACTTGGCGTACGACCTGGACCGGGAAGTCCGGGAGCGCGCTCTTCGGCACGCCGGAGAGGCTCCCCGTCACCAGACGGCGGTAGAGGCCGTCCCCAAGGCGAAGCCCCGGGTGCGGAGTCTCTCCAAGGCGCAGGTGCGCCAGCGGCAGAAGGTGTCCGTCCTCTCCGTTTTGGGCATGGGCGCGGCCATCGGCCTTGCAGTGATGGTGCTGATGGGCTACATCCAGCTGACGATCATCTCCGACGAGGTGGTGTCCCTCCAGAACCAGCTGGAGGAGCTGCAGACGGAGAACGTCACACTCACCGCCCAGCACGAGCAGATGTTTGACCTGGCCACCGTGAAAGAGGTGGCGGAGGCGGCGGGCATGAGCAAGCCCAGCAGCAGCCAGATCTATTACATCGATCTGTCGGAGGGCGACAGTGCCGTGGTCTATCAGCAGGAGGAGTCCAATCTGCTCAGCCGTTTGCTGACCTCGCTGAACCACGGGATCTACGCCGTGGTGGAATATTTCGAGTGACGGCCGCACTATAATGAAGCGAACGGTGGGGAGTAAGAAGGGGGCCTTCTTACTCCTTGCTTTGGTATTGCGTATGGACGGGGGAAGCGGCCCCGGCGTTCCGAAAGGAGAACAGGCATGACGGACAGACCCAGAAGAAAGAGCGACGCCGCCCGCCGGGCGAACCAGGTAATCCGGGGCAGGACGATGCTCATCATGCTGCTGTTGGGTGTGGCCTCCTTCACAGTGCTGTTTTGGAAGCTGTACGATCTGCAGATCAACCGGCACGACGAACTGAAGGCCGAGGCGGTGGGCCAGCAGACCGACAGCATGGTCATCAGCGCCTCCCGGGGGACGATCTACGACAAAAACGGCGAGATCATGGCCATCTCCTACTCCACGGAGACAGTCTTGCTGGATCCCGGTGGCGTCCAGGACTTTGTAGAGTCCCAGGAGCAGAAGATCCAGGATGCGGCCGAGGAGGCTGCCGAGAAGGGAGCGCCTTACACGGCGCCGGAGGTGCTGGACCAGGCGTATATCGCCCGGGGCCTCAGCCGCATTCTGGATGTGGAGGAGGAGACCATCCTGGAGCACCTGGAGAACACCGCCAACCGATACTGGGAGGTCAAAAAGAAGGTAGACCAGGACGTGGCCGACGAGGTCCGCCGGTTCATCAACGGAGAGATCGACGATGAGGGGAACCAGCTTACCACGGTGGACGAGGACGGCAACACCGTTCTCATCTCTACCGGCGGGCGGCCCACCCGGCTCCAAGGCATCTCCCTGACGCCGGACACCAAGCGGCTGTATCCCTTCGGCTCTCTGGCAGGCAATGTGATAGGGTTCGTCAATGCCAACAATATGGGCGCCTACGGGCTGGAGGCGTCCTATGATGACGTGCTCAGCGGCAGCACTGGACTGACCATCACGCCTACCAACGTAAACGGCACGCCGTTGTTGTTCAGCGGCGGCGAGCAGATGTTTGATGCGGAGAATGGCAGCAGCTTGGTGCTGACTCTGGACACCAACGTCCAGTACGCCCTGGAAAAGGGCCTGGAGAGTATGCTGGATAAGTACGACGCGGCCAACGGCGGCACCGGCATCGTCATGGACGTGAACACCGGCGGCATTGTGGCCATGGCCTCCTATCCCAACTATGATCCGGGAGACTTTTCCACCATCTATACTGAGGGGCTTCAGGCGGAATTGGATGCCGCTCTGGCGGAGATCCAGCAGAACCGCAGCACCTACGAGACGGAGGAGGCGTACAATCAGGCGCTGGCGAATGCCCGGGCCACCATCCAGTTCAAGCAGTGGCGGAACAAGTGCTATCAGGACACCTACGAGCCCGGCTCCACCTTCAAGCCCATCACGCTGGCCACGGCCCTGGAGGAGGGCGTGGTGAACATGAACACCACCTTCACCTGCACCGGCTCCATCCACGTGGAGGGCTGGGGAAAGCCCATCAACTGCTCCAAGCGGGCCGGCCACGGCACCCAGACCCTGAAGGTGGCTACCGGCAACTCCTGCAACCCGGCCTTCGTCACCATGGGCCTGAAGATCGGCACGGAGGCATACTACCGCTATCTGAAGTCCTTCGGCCTCATGGAGACCACCGGTATCGACCTGCCTGCGGAGGCGGAAGGCATCTTTGCCAATGAGGACAGCTTCAACTCCAACGTGGTTTCCCTGGCGGCCTACTCCTTCGGACAGACCTTCAACGTCACGCCCCTGGAGCTGATCCGGGCCCAGGCAGCCACCATCAACGGCGGCTATCTGTATACCCCCTATCTGGTAGAACAGGTGCTGGACGACGAGGGCAACATCCTCAGTCAGCACGAGACCACAGCGGTGCGGCAGGTCGTCAGTGAGGAGACCTCCGCCAAGGTGCGGGAGTGCCTGGAGTGGGTGGTGTCCGACGGCGGCGGCCGCAACGGACAGGTGACGGGCTACCGCATCGGCGGCAAGACCGGCACTGCGGATAAAACCGGCACCAAGGACGTGGTGGTGTCCTTTATGTGCTTCGCCCCGGCGGACGACCCACAGTACATCATGCTGCTGACCATGGACACCCCCAGCCGCACGACCGGCACCGCCGTGTTCGGCGGCACCATGGTGGCCCCGGTGGCCAGCCAGATCATGAGCGAGATCCTGCCTCTGCTGGGCGTTGAGCCGGACTACACCGCTGAGGAGCTGGTGGGCGCTGACACCACGGTTCCCAATGTGGTGGGACAGACCAGGGAGGCCGCTGAAGATCGGCTGGCTGACCTGGGCTTCACCTTCCGCACTGTGGGGGACGGGGACACGGTCACCGACCAGACCCCCGCCGGCGGCGCCATCGTGCCGGGAAATGCCTCCATCATCCTCTACCTGGGGCAGGAGAAGCCGGACACCCCCTGCACCGTGCCCAATGTGGTGGGGAAGAGCGCCTCAGAGGCCAACAAGGCCATCACCAACGCCGGACTTATCATGAAGGTGACCGGTACCACCACAGCCAGCTCCGGCAATGTCTACGCCATTACCCAGTCTCTCCCTGCGGGCACGGAGGTGGCGGCGGGCACGGTGGTGACCGTCCAGTTCGGCGACAACTCTGTCCTGGATTGAGAAAGCAGGTTCTGCATGGTTTTTGGCACCTTCCTCCGTATACTTTGCAAATCCCCTTGTTTATAATGAGGGACGGCAAACTGCTGCCAGACTGAACAAAAGGGGTGTGCATACAATGCATTTGAAAACGCTGCTGGCAGGGCTCTCCCTGCGGTCCGCCACCGCGGACATGGAGACGGAGATCACCCGTATCAGCTATGACTCCCGGACCACGGCACCCGGGGACGTCTTCGTGGCCATGACCGGCTTTGCCACCGACGGCCACGCCTATATCGGAAAGGCCGTGGCGGCGGGAGCCGCCGCGGTGGTGTGTGAGCGACCGCCGGAGGACCGCTCCGTGCCCTATGTCCTGGTGGAGAACTCCCGCCGGGCCCTGGCGGTGATGGCCGCCAACTATTACGGCCATCCGGCAGACAGCATGACCATGGTGGCCGTCACCGGCACCAACGGCAAGACCACCACCACCTATCTGCTCAAGGCCATCCTGGAACAGGAGCTGGGGGCCAAGGTGGGCCTGATCGGCACCAACCAGGATCTGATCGGCGACGAGGTGGTGCCCACTGAGCGTACCACACCGGAGTCCCTGGAGCTCCAAGAGCTGTTTGCCCGGATGCGCTCCGCCGGCTGCACCCATGTGGTGATGGAGGCATCCTCCCACGCTCTGGCGCTGGATCGGGTGTACGGTATCCACTACGCGGTGGGCATTTTCACCAACCTGACCCAGGACCACCTGGATTTCCACAAGACCATGGAAGCCTACTGCGACGCCAAGGCCATCCTGTTCCAGAACTGCGACGTGGGCGTCTGCAACGCCGACGATCCCTGGACAGAGCGGCTGCTGCAAAACGCCGCATGTCGGCAGTACTTCTATGCAGAGCACGCCGCGGCAGACCTGCGGGCGGAGCATATCACCCTTGCGGCGGACCACATCGCCTTCGATGCGGTGACAAAGGATAGCCGCACGCCCATCAAAGTTGGCATTCCCGGCGGGTTTATGGTATATAATACGCTGGATGTGCTGGGTGCGGCTCTGGCTCTGGGCGTTCCTCTGGAAAAGAGCGCCCGGGTGCTGGCTGCAGTTCCCCATGTGAAGGGGCGGGTGGAAGTGGTCCCCACACCGGGAAAGGACTACACGGTCCTGATCGACTACTCCCACACGCCGGATAGTCTGGAGAATATTCTTCGCACCGTGAAGGGCTTTGCCAAGGGACGCACCGTGGCCCTGTTCGGCTGCGGCGGCGACCGGGACCGGACCAAGCGGCCTATTATGGGCAGCGTGGCGGCGGAGCTGGCGGACTTTGTGGTGGTG
>NZ_KI271712.1:65326-74309 GCF_000469445.2 Oscillibacter sp. KLE 1745
CCTCCGACAACCCCCGGACCGAGGACCCGGAGGCCATCATCGCCGACATCCTGCCGGGCCTGGAGGGCAGCGGCACCCCCTACCAGGTGATCTGCGACCGGGTGGAGGCCATCCACTGGGCGATGGACCACGCGCAGCCCGGCGATGTGATCGCCCTGTGCGGCAAGGGCCACGAGACCTACCAGGAAGTGAACCACGAGAAGCACCACATGGACGAACGGGAGATCGTGGCGGAGCACTTGACGGGGAAGTGACCGCCGGACGTCCGGCGTCAAGCGGTTTGCCGCAGGCAAACCCTTGAAATCGGCTGAATTCACTTCGGGCGATTTGAGTCAAATGCGGGGTCCCCACAAAATCGGAGATTTTGTGGGGCGTGAACCACGAGAAGCACCACATGGACGAACGGGAGATCGTGGCGGAGCACTTGGCGGGGAAGTGACCGCCGGGCGTCCGGCGTCAAGCGGTTTGCCGCAGGCGAACCCTTGAAATCGGCTGAATTCACTTCGGGCGGTCCGCGTGAAATGCGGCGGTCAGCCGTGGGCGGCGCCGCATGGACAATGGGATACGGCGGGACATCCGGCGGAGGATCGGCCGCCGGAGAACCGCTGGAATCAGGAACGTACCAAAGGGCCGGGGCTGTGCCCGGCGAAGGAGAGGGAGACGGATATATGACACTTTCTTTGATCGCGGCGGCCGTCAGCTTTGTGCTGACGCTGCTCATCGGCAGATTTCTCATCCCGGAGCTGCGCAAGCTGAAGGCCGGCCAGGAGATCCGGGAGGACGGACCCACGTGGCACAAGTCCAAGGCCGGCACGCCCACCATGGGCGGCATCATGTTCATCCTGGGTGCGGGCGTCACCGTGTTCATCCTGGGTTGGAGCTTCATGCTGGAGGGGGTGTTCTGGCACCTCTACGTGTATCTCTTCGCCCTGATCTTCGGCCTGATCGGCTTTGTGGACGACTACCGCAAGGTCCGCCAGCACCAGAACGAGGGACTGACGGCCCGGCAGAAGTTCATCCTTCAGCTGGCGGCGGCGGTGGTGTTCCTGGTGCTGATGCGGTACGAGGGCCTGCTGACAAACGACCTGTATATCCCCTTCCTGAACATGAGCTTTACCATCAACTGGATCGTGTATCTGATCTTCGCGGCCTTCGTTATTGTGGGCTGCGTCAACGCTGTGAACCTGACCGACGGCATCGACGGGCTGGCTGCCAGCGTCACCTTTGTGGTGATGGCCTTCTTCACCGTAGCCGGCGTCCTCTGGAGCACCTACGGCATCCAGGCTCTGTTCCCGGCGGCTATGGCGGGAGGGCTGGCGGCCTTCTTCGTCTATAACCACCACCCCGCCAAGGTGTTCATGGGGGACACCGGCAGCCTGTTTCTGGGCGGCGCGGTGGCGGCCCTGGCCTTTGTGTTCGATATGCCCCTGGTGTTGATCCCCGTAGGCATCATCTACATTCTGGAGACGCTGTCCGATATTATCCAGGTGGGTTACTTCAAGCTGACCCACGGCAAGCGATTCTTCAAAATGGCCCCCCTGCACCACCACCTGGAGCTCTCCGGCTGGAGTGAGGCAAAGCTGGTGGCGGTATTCTCCCTGGTGACGCTGGCGGGCTGCGTCCTGGCCTATCTGGGCGTCCAGGGACGATTCTGAGCACTCTGCGCCGGCCCGCTGCGGAGCGCGGCAAGATCCACAGACCCCGAGAGGAGGGAAGCAGTATGGTACGGCAGAAAAAAGCCCCGGCGGCCCGCCGGCGACCCATGAGTCGGGAAGAGGCCCTGGCCCGGCAGGAGCGCCAGCAGCGCCGGCGGGAGCTGGAGCAGGAGAGCCGGGAATTGGCCAAGGGGCCCATTGACCTGCCCTTCTTCATCCTGGTGATGCTGTTGACCGGCGTGGGCCTGGTGATGCTGCTGTCCGCCAGCTTCCCCTCCGCCTATTACGAGACGGATGGCCAGAACCCCATGTCCTACTTTATCCGCCAGGGCGTGTTCGCCATCATGGGCGTGGCGGCCATGCTCTTCATTGGCAAGATCAACTATCAGCGGTTCCGCGGTCTTGCAAAGCCGCTGCTGTATCTGGCCGTCATTCTGCTGATCCTGGTGATTGTTCCGGGCAACCCCTTGGCCATTACCCGGAACAACGCCACCCGCTGGCTGGGCATTCCAGGTACTTCGCTGCAGTTCCAGCCCTCGGAGATCGCAAAGCTGGCGGTGGTGATCTATTTTGCCGACAGCATCTCCAAGAAAAAGGACCGTATGCAGACGTTCCGCTACGGCATCGCCCCCTATGCGGTGCTGCTGATTGTCTTGGCAGCCCTGGTGGGCATCGAGCCCCACCTCTCCGGCGCCATCCTCATCATGGGCGCCGGCGCGGTGATGATGCTGGTGGGCGGCATCCACTGGAGATGGGTGGGGCTGGCTATGGGTGCAGCCGGACTGCTGCTGTATCTGGTGCTGGGCGTGATCGGCTACAACGCCTCCCGCATCGAGATGTGGCACAACCCCTGGCTGGATCCCCAGGGAGCCGGTTACCAGCTGCGCCAGAGCCTCATCACCATCGGCTCCGGCGGGCTGTGGGGCGTGGGCCTGGGGAAGAGCCGCCAGAAGTTTCTCTATCTGCCGGAGGAGCACAACGATTTCATCTTCGCCATCGTCTGCGAGGAGCTGGGCCTGATTGGCGCCACCGTTATCATGCTGCTGTTCGCGGCGCTGATTCTCCGGGGCTTCTGGATCGCCCTCCATGCCCGGGACCGGTTCGGCAGCCTGATGGTGGTGGGCGTCATGACCCTGGTGGGCCTTCAGACCTTTTTGAACATCGGCGTGGTGACGGGCCTGCTGCCCACCACCGGCATCTCCCTGCCGTTTTTCAGCTATGGCGGCACGGCGCTGTCCATCCAGCTGGCGGAGATGGGCATCGTCCTGTCGGTATCCCGGCAGATGAAGCCTACAAAGGCGGGGTAGTACGACCCAGATAGGAGTTAAGAGATAAAAGATAAGAGATAAAGGCGGAATCTCAAAATGTCCGGCTGTGCCGGACACCGAATCTCTTCTCCCTTCACTTTTATCTCATATCTTTCGATTGGAGTGCAGCAAAGTGGAAGCATCATTGAAGAAGGTGATCTTCACCTGCGGCGGCACGGCCGGGCACGTGAACCCGGCTATCGCGCTGGCCCAGCTGATGCGCGAAAAGGACCCGGAGACAGAATTTTTGTTCGTGGGAGCGGAGCGGGGACTGGAGAAGGACCTGATCCCCAAGGCGGGATACGACTTCCGCACCGTCCACATCTCCAGCTTCCACCGGTCCTTCAAGCCTCGGGAGATCCGGCACAACCTGGTCTCTGTGGGGAACCTCCTTCGGGCGCCCGGAGAGGCCCGGGCCATTCTGCGGCAGTTCCGGCCGGACGTGGTCATCGGAACGGGGGGATACGCCAGCTTCCCTATGGTGAAGGCCGCTGCCAAGGCGGGGATCCCCACGGCCGTTCACGAGTCCAACATGGTGCCCGGCCTCACCACGGAGATGCTGGAGCCCTTCGCGGACCGGATCATGGTGGGGTTTGAGGCCTGCCGGGAGCACTACCGCCACCCGGAGAAGGTGATCGTCACCGGTACGCCGGTGCGGCGGGACTTCTTCCATCTGACGAAGGCAGAGGCCAAGCGCCGCCTGGGCGTGGAAGACGGCCGGCCCCTGCTTGTGTCCTTCTGGGGGTCCCTGGGGGCCTCGGGCATGAACCGGCAGATGGCGGACTTCCTGGCGCTGGAGGCGGCCAAGGAACCTTTCCACCACATCCACGGCGCCGGAAAGGATGGCTATCCAGTGCTGCTGAAGCTGCTGCGGGAGAAGGGAGTGGACCTGGCGGACCACCCGGCGCTGCAGGTGCGGGAGTACATCTATGATATGGCCGCCGTCATGCGGGCGGCGGATCTGGTGCTCTGCCGGGCGGGGGCCTCCACCATCAGCGAGCTGACGGCACTGGGGGTCCCGGCGCTGATCGTGCCGTCCCCCTATGTCACCAACAACCACCAGGAAAAAAACGCGAGGGTCCTGGAAAACGCCGGCGGTGCCGTGGTGCTGCTGGAGAAGGACTGCTCCGGTCAGGCGCTGTTCCAGGCGGCCTGCGGCATCCTTCATGACGGAGCGCGCCGGGCCTCCATGGAGCGGGCCATGTCCGCCCTGGGAATCCGGGACGCCACAGAGCGAATTTATCAAACCGTGCTGGAAATCTGCCAGTAACCACGAAACCCCGCCGGCCATAGGATGGACTGTTGAACCATTCTGGATTCGGAGGGGAACGGATATGAGCCAGCTTTTGTCGGTGCGAGGCGGCCGCCGCCTGGAGGGAGAGGTCACGATCCAGGGGGCCAAGAACAGCGTCCTGCCCATTCTGGCGGCCACGCTGTTGGCAAGGGGGCAGGTGGCGCTGCTGGGCTGCCCCCGGCTGCGGGATGTGGACGCCTCCATCCGCATCCTGCGGCATCTGGGCTGCGACGCCCATTGGGAGGCGGATGCCCTGGCGGTGGACACCACCGCCCTGCGCCGCTGTGAGATTTCTGATGTACTCATGCGGGAGATGCGCTCCTCCGCCATTTTCCTGGGGGCGATCCTGGCCCGGTGCGGGCAGGCGGACCTGAGCTACCCCGGCGGGTGCGAGCTGGGCCCCCGGCCTATCGACCTCCACCTTGCGGGCCTGCGGGACCTGGGGGCGGAGATCCGGGAGGAGGGCGGCTTCCTCCACTGCCGGGCGGACCGGCTGCGGGGCCGGGAAGTGGTGCTGCGGATGCCATCCGTGGGGGCCACGGAGAATCTGATGCTGGCCGCCTGCGGGGCGGAGGGCGTCACGGTGATCTCCAACGCCGCCCGGGAGCCGGAGGTGGTGGACCTGCAGAACTTCCTGAACGCCTGCGGGGCTCGGGTGTCCGGGGCGGGGAGCTCCGCCGTGTCCATAGAGGGCGGGCAGGACCTCCACGGCTGTACGTACCGGGTCATGCCGGATCGGATCGCGGCGGCTACTTACCTCTGCGCGGCGGCCTCTGCCGGCGGGGACATCTATCTCCGGGGCGCGGAGGAGGGGCACCTGTCCACAGTCACCGCCGCCCTGCGGGAGGCGGGCTGCACGGTCACGGCAGACAGCGGAGGCATCCGGGCTCTGTGCCGGGAGCGGCTGCGGGCCGTGGGGCCGGTGCAGACGGCGCCCTACCCCGGCTTTCCAACGGACGCGCAGGCGGTGCTGATGGCGGCACTGCTGCGCAGCCGGGGCGCCACGGTATTTGAGGAGAACATCTTTGAAAACCGCTATCGCCATGTGGACGAACTGATCCGCATGGGGGCCAGCATCCGGGTATCCGGCCGGGTGGCGGTGGTCACGGGTGTGGAGCGGCTTCACAGCGCGCCAGTGCGGTGTACGGATCTGCGGGGCGGGGCGGCCCTGTGCGTGGCGGCTCTGGCGGCGGAGGGGGAGACCCGTGTCTCCCAGATCTGCCACATCGACCGGGGCTACGAAGACCTGGCCCGGGACCTGCGGGCTCTGGGGGCGGACGCGGTGCGCGTGGAAGAGACAGAAAACGGGTAGGAGAGACGACATGGCCAGACGCAGACATTCCAACCGGCGGCGCAGGAGGGGAAACTTCGGCTTCCTCTATAAGCTGCTGTCCGTGCTGGTGATCTGCGCGGCCGTGGTGATGGCCCTGACGCTGTTCTTCCGGGTGGACACCATCGAGGTCACGGGGACTGAGCGGTACACCGAAAAGGACGTGATCGAGGCCAGCGGTATCCAGCTGGGCGACAACCTCTTTCTGCTGAACAAGTACGAGGCCGCCCGCAGCATCGCGGAGCAGCTGCCCTACATCGACATTGAGGACATCCGCATCCGGCGGGAGCTGCCGGACACTCTGCTGATCGATGTGGCGGAGTGCGGTACACCCCTGGCGGTGATCCAGGACGGCAGCGCCTGGCTGCTGAGTCCCAAGGGCAAGATCGTGGAGCAGCTGCCGGCGTCTCAAGCTGGGGACTATGCGGTGATCGACGGCTGTGAGCTGCTGGCCCCCTCGGTGGGCACGGACATCGCCCTGTCCACAGAGTTCGCCAATCAGCAGACCAGTCTGCTGGCGCTGCTGGCGGCG
This sequence comes from Oscillibacter sp. KLE 1745, assembly GCF_000469445.2. Classification (NCBI taxonomy): domain Bacteria; kingdom Bacillati; phylum Bacillota; class Clostridia; order Eubacteriales; family Oscillospiraceae; genus Oscillibacter; species Oscillibacter sp. KLE 1745. The sequence continues at coordinate 71,445 of NZ_KI271712.1, forward strand.
CTGGACGCCGCGGGCCTGACGGACCGGGTGGATGCCATCCACCTGGACGATCTGTCCCGGCTGACTATGGACTACGCCGGCCGCTTTTCTGTGGAGATGGAGTACAACGCGGACTATGACCGGATGCTGCAGATCCTGGAGGCGGGAATCAGCAAGCTGGAGAGTAACCAGACGGGCAGCATCCGCCTGGACCTGAATCCGCCGATCCTCACGCTGGACTGAGAGTGGCGGATTTGGCAGAAGATTGCCGAGACAGGGGGGACGGACCGCCGCCCCTCCTTTTTCCGGACAAAAATCTGAGGGAAAAGCCCGATGGACTCTTGACCAGAGGGCGAAAGTGTCATACAATAAACTAAATGTTATGAGATACAGGATATTGTGAATCCAAAGGGACGATCCTCCCTTTTTACACAAACGATAGTAGGAGGCACCACTATATGGCATTTGGATTGGAGACCGGTCCCGATACCGTTGTCAATATCAAGGTCATCGGCGTGGGCGGCGGCGGCAACAATGTGGTCAACCGCATGGTCCGCAGCGGCACCAAGGGCGTGGACTTTGTGGCGGTCAATACCGACAAGCAGGCGCTGAACGTATCCAGCGCCACCTATAAGATCCAGATCGGCGAAAAGCTGACCCACGGTCAGGGCGCCGGTTCCGACCCCGAGGTGGGCCGCAAGAGCGCGGAGGAGAGCCGCAACCAGATCGCCAAGGCACTGGAGGACACGGATATGGTGTTCATCACTGCCGGCATGGGCGGCGGTACCGGCACTGGCGGCGCCCCCATCGTGGCGGAGATCGCCAAGGAGATGGACATCCTCACCGTGGCGGTGGTCACCAAGCCCTTCGGGTTTGAGGGCCGCCGGCGGATGCAGCAGGCAGAGGCCGGCATCGCGGAGCTGAAGGACAAGGTGGACTCTCTGGTCATCATCCCCAATGAGCGGCTGAAGCACGCCACGGACCAGAAGATCACCTTTGCAAACGCCTTCGAGATCGCGGACGACGTGCTGCGCCAGGCGGTGCAGTCCATCTCAGACCTGATCCGGGATACCGGCTTCATCAACCTGGACTTCGCGGACGTCACCGCCATCATGAAGAACGCCGGCATGGCCCACATGGGCGTGGGTCGGGCCGCCGGCAAGGGCAAGGCCGAGGAGGCCGCCAAGATGGCCATTTCCAGCCCCCTGCTGGAGACCTCCATCGAGGGGGCCAAGGGCGTGCTCATCAATGTCACCGGCTCCATGGACATCGGTCTGGAGGAGGTGGAACAGGCCGCCAGCTTGGTCCAGGCGGCGGTCCATCCCGATGCGCTCACCATCTTCGGCGCCACCTTCGACGAGACGCTGGACGACGAGATCCGGGTCACCGTCATCGCCACCGGCTTTGACAAGGTGCCGGAGCAGCTGCCCAAGGTGCCGCCCATCCAGGCGGGGGCCGCGGGCCAGCAGAGCGCCGCGGCGGAGCCCATGCCCCTGAAGGAAGAGGACGTGCCCAAGCCGGAGGAGCCGGAGGACGACCCCTTCGAGGATATTTTCAAAATTTTCAATAAGCGGGATTGAACGATTTTTTCCAGGACCTGCGGGTATTTGCCTGCGGGTCCTGTTTTTTTGCCGCTGCGGCGGCACAGTCAAAGCCTGCCATGGGGCTGCTTCCGCATTTTGCAAGGCGTGTTTTTCCGTCTGCGGCAGATGATAATCTCGCCGGCAGATCAGCGGATTTGCCGGCCGCGTTTCGGAAAGGGGTGATTTCATGTATGGACCATTTCAAAAAGCGAGACACGTGCTGCGGGGCGGAGCGGCGCTGGTCTTGGCATTGCTGTTGTGCGCGGCCATGCCGGCGCGCGCTGCCGGTGTGACGGCCGGCGGCGCGGACCAGGACACCTCCGCCCGGATGCTGGTCCCCGTGGGCCACACGGTGGGCATCAAGCTCTTTGCCCGCGGGGTGATGGTGGTGAAGGCGCCGGAGAGCGGCACGCCTGCGGATGACTGCGGCCTGCAGACCGGCGACATCATCGTCAAATGCGGCGGCGTCTCTGTAACCTCCTCAGAGCAATTCCAATCCCTGCTCCAGGAGAATGGGGAGACGGCCACCGACCTGCAGGTCCGCCGGGAAGGCGGGAGCGTGACGCTCTCTGTTTCCCCGGAACAGAACGAGAAGGGCGCCTACTGCATTGGGGCCTGGATTCGGGACAGCATGGCCGGCATCGGCACCATGACGTATTACGACCCGGAAAGCGGCGCCTTCGGCGCTCTGGGTCACGGGATCACGGACGCCGACACGGCGCTCCTGATGCCCTTTGCCTCCGGATCCATTCTGCCCTCCACCGTGAAAGCGGTGAAGAAGGGTGCCATCGGAGAGGCCGGTGAGCTGCGGGGGGATTTCGACCTGGCCACAGATTTGGGTGATCTGTACGCCAACACCACCAGCGGCGTCTTCGGCACGCTGGACCCCGGCGAATTCACCGAGCGGCTGGGCGATCCCATGCCGGTTGCGGCCGCCGGGGAAGTCCACGCTGGTCCTGCCACCATCCTCTCTAATGTGGAGGGTGATGCCGTTCAGGAATATGATGTGGAAATTTTACAGGTTGTAGAGAATGCAGCAGACGGACGAGACCTGGTCATCTCTGTGACGGACCCGGAGCTTCTGGCCGCCACAGGCGGCATCGTCCAAGGTATGTCCGGCAGCCCGATCCTGCAGGACGGAAAATTCGCCGGTGCGGTGACGCACGTCCTGCTGAACGATCCAAGCAAAGGGTATGGAATTTTGATGGAAACTATGCTGGCAGCGGGAGATTTCTCAGAAGAACCCGTGGCCTGACATGGTCTCCCAGGCAGACAGCGGCGGCGGGAAGCATTTTGCTTCCCG
>NZ_KI271712.1:74409-87469 GCF_000469445.2 Oscillibacter sp. KLE 1745
AGCGGGAAGCATTTTGCTTCCCGCCGCCCCGGAATTTTTTACAATACAGATTTACGACTCTCCGCGCGGGAGTTCCTGCGCTTGGACAGTGGATTCGGCCTCCGCCTGGAAACTGCGGAACGCCGCAAAGTTCAATAGAATCAACAATAAATTGACCATCACAAAGGCGATCAGCACCCCGGCCACGATCCTCCAGATCCGCCGGGCCCGGCGGTTTTTCACCGCCAGCTGCTCGGCGATGCGGGCCAGCTGCTCCGCTGTTCCGCCGCGCTCCGCCTCTGGCGGGACCTCCGGCCCCAGCAGAGCCGCGGAGGTGGTGTCCAGCTCCTCCGCCAGCCGGATCAGCAGGTCCGCGTCCGGCACGGACCGGCCTTTTTCCCATTTGGAGACGGTCTGCCGCACCACATGGAGTCGGGCGGCCAGCTCCTCCTGGGAGAGGCCCTTGGCCTTCCGCAGGGCCTTCAAATTCTCTGCAAGCATTGCGTTGCCTCCTTTCCGGGATCATTCTACCAGGGGAACCGCCGTTGCGGCAAGCAACGCAGACGCACATGGCCCCTGAGCTGCAGAGGTGTTACCCCCCCTGTTCCCCGGAGAACAGCGCCAGCTTGGCGTTGAGCTTCCTGTAAATGCGCTCCCGGAACCAGGGCTCCGACGAGGCAGCCACCGCCTCCTCCAGACCGAACCAGGCCACAGCGCTGTTCTCATCCGGCTTCCGGCGCACGGGGGCCGCCGGGTCTGCCTCCAGCAGGTAGGTCACATTCAGATGCAGGTGGGAGGAGACGTAGGCGCCCCGCTTCTCGTGGCCGTCCACAGTGAGGATTTCCAGAGAGTAAATGTGGGGCGATACCGGACGCACCGCCGTGAGTCCGCTCTCCTCCCGGACTTCCCGCATGGATACCGCCAGCAGATCCCGGTCCCCGTCCGCGTGGCCGCCCAGCCAGGACCAGGAGTCGTAGAGGTTGTGGTACGCCATCAGCACCTGTGTCCGGTCCGGGCTCACCACCCAGGCGGAGGCCGTCAGGTGCCCGGCAGCGTTGTCCCGGGTGTAAAGCGCCTCGCCGCTCCGCAGCCGCCGCAGCAGTTCCGCCCGGTCCCGTTCCTCCTGGTCATTCCAGGGGCGATACGCTTCTAATTCCTCCAGCAGCGTCACATGTCTCATCCTTTCTCTTGAGATGGCTCCATTGTACCACGGCCCCGTCCAAAAGGGAAGCTACTGCTGCCGGGAGACTCCGCACCCCTTGCGGCACAAGGAGTTAGGAGGCGCGGCGCAGAAAGTGTCGAATGATTCTTGGAAGTTATTTACAGTTTCTTGTTGCAAATCGTGTCCGTTTATGCTACTTTATAGAAAACGCGATTTGAAGCTTCATGAATCCGTCGTAAACAGGAGCGCCCACTTTTTTCCGGCAGGGAGAGGGGGCCTGCTCTGAAGCATTTGTGCCTGGTAAACGAAAATTGTGGAAAGAGGACAGGGGAAGACATGGACATCAGAAGAACTGTATTGCTGGCAGATGCCAATGAGGAATTCCGCACCCTTGTGCGGAAGATCATAGACGAGACAGAGGAGTTTTCGGTGGTGGGGTCTGTGGGAGACGGGACGGAGGCCCTGCGCCTGGCGCGTGAGGAAGCGCCGGACCTGATTCTGATGGATGTGGTCCTGCCGGGGCTGGACGGCTTCGGCGTACTCAAGCAGCTGCGGGAGCAGGAGGGGAAGGTTCCCAAGGTCATCCTGATCTCCGCCTTCTGCAGCGACAGCGTGGTATCGGAGGCTGTGGATCTGGGAGCCAGCTACTTTTTGACAAAGCCCGTGGAGGAGAACGCCCTGCTGGACCGGATGCGGGCGCTGTTCAGCCGGGGCGCCCCGGTGGAGGAACACCCGGCGGAGCTGAAGAATCTGGTGACCTCTGTTATCCATGAGATCGGTGTGCCCGCCCACATCAAGGGCTATCAGTACCTGCGGGAGGCCATCATGATCGCGGTGGACGACATGGATGTGATCAACGCCGTCACCAAGGTGCTGTATCCGGAGGTGGCCAAGCGGTTTTCTACCACGCCCTCCCGCGTGGAGCGGGCCATCCGCCACGCCATCGAGGTGGCCTGGGACCGGGGCGATCTGGAGACGCTGCAGAAGTATTTCGGCTACACCGTCTCCAATGCCAAGGGCAAGCCCACCAACAGCGAGTTCATCGCCATGATCGCCGACCGCCTGGTGCTGGAGCAGCGGAAGGACCGGAGAGCGTAAGAAAACAGACAGAAAACCAGCCGGGAGAGGGTATCCTCTCCCGGCTGTTGTCAGGCGTGCAGGAGCTTTTCCCCGATGACAGCCATCTGGTCTGCCGTCAAGCTCCAGTCCCAGGGCAGCTTGACCTCTGCCATCCGGTCCGGCCAGCACAGTAGGAATTGGTTCACCGGCTCTGCACCGGAGTACCGCTGGAAAACCTCCTCCGCACCCCAGGGGGCGGCAGTCACGGTGCGGTACTCCTCCCAATACTCCATGGGCAGCTGATCGTTGTCCCGCTCCACCCACTGGATGAAATCACGCTTGCACAGGCCATAGAGGAAAGGAAGCTTCACCGTGACGATCTCATAGCGCAGCTCCGGCAGGTCTCCGTCCCCCAGCCGGGCGTCCTGCTGGTACTCCCCGTGGGCGGCCAAGGGGGACCACTCCACATCCGCCTCCGTGGACCAGCCGTCATAGTCGATATCGATCAGGTCCTCCACCCGCAGGGGGATGGGATCGGCGTAGACGGACCAGGTCATGCCGTGGGCGGTGTAGGTCTCCACCGGCGGATGGTCCTCCAACCAGCCGGAACCGGCATTGCGTATCATGAGGGCGAACAGACCTGTTGTTCCGCCCGCAAACATGGCGATGCAGATTCCTACGATTACCAGGAGGTTGGCCCAGGGCGGGCACCGCAGCCGTTGGAGAGCCTTCCGGGCGGCGTTGGCCAGAAAATAGACCAGTGCGAAGAACAATACCATCCCGATGGTCAGTATGACCATCCCGGTGGACCGGCTTATGGAGGCAAACAAGCCTGCAATCAGGAGTCCGGACCACATCAACACCAGAATGCCAAGCCCCCGGGCACTCCGCAGGTCCGGCAGGGGCAGCCCCGCCTCGACGGCGGCCTCGGCCCGCCGCTGCCAGCGGTGGTAGAGCAGCAGGCTTGCCAGCGTCAGCACCAGCAGCGGCAGGTAGGCTGTGGCCGCCAGTAGGGCAGTGGGGCTGGCCAGGGTCTCCACGGGATCCGTCCAAATCTGGTAGCATTGAAACGCCACTTCCAGCAGGCAGAGGAGCAGCAGCGCCAGGTAATTGCGCATCATGGGCTTTCCAATGCTCCGTCGGATGTTCTCCAGCTCCGCCGCCGGGTCGGTGTCGATGGGAACGGCCGCCGGATCCTCGCTGTAAAACACCTGTACCTGGTCGGAGCTGGCCGCCCGGTGCCACCCGGCTTGGGCGCAGTAGTCCTGAAAGGTGTCCAGCCCCGCCGGCGGAGCGGGAGAGAACCGCCCGGCCCCGGCGAAAAAGGTGACGGCGAACCGGAGCTGCTTCGGCTCTGTCCGCCGGTAGTGCCAGGACCAGGTCCCCAGCCGGTCCAGCATCCAGCCCCTGGCGGCCATGTCTGCCAGATGGTCTGTGACCCGCTTCCGGTCCAAAAAGCTGTACAGGGGCATCCACTCCCGCTTTGTGTGCTTCATGGGGCGCCTCCTTCCGATTCCATCAGCCGTTCATAATCCGCCGTCAGCTGCCGCAGCCGCCGGGCCTCTGCCTCCAGGGCTTCCCGCCCAGTGGGGGTGAGCACATAGCTCCGCTTCCGGCCCTCCACCTTCGTCTCCCGGATGTACCCAGCCTGCAAAAACTGCTCCAGCAGGTTGTACAGCGTCCCTGGGCCCACCGCCACCCGGCTGCCCGTGGCCTCTGCGACCCAGGCCATCACGTCGGCGCCGCACCGCTCCTGCCGCAGGCACAGGAGAATGTAGAACATCTGCTCGGTCAGGGTCTGAAATTTTCCCCGGGCCATGGCGCTGCCGCCTCCTATTATCGAATATCGTTATTGCTTTGAGACCACTATATCATCGAATATCGATATTGTCAAGCCGGGATTCTTTAACCCGCCTGCAGTCTCTTTTCGAGATAACTGATGATGACGCAAACGCTGCCACCTTCGCCAGGCGGCCTTGATCCGGATCAGATGATCTGATAAAAAATACAGGTTTCCCGGACGGGCAAGACCCATTCGGCGGATTGGGGAGGAGGCAAATTACATGCAGATATACTGGTGGTTTCTGATTCCTGCTTTTTTCCTTCTGATCTTTTCGGACCGGATAGACAGAGCCGTCAAGGCAAATAGAAAGCTCAGAAAAGCAATGTTGGTAATACTGGCTTTGTGCAGCGGCCTGCTGCTGGTATCTATCATGGCTGTGCTTGCATCGCGCTTTGCCTGAAATCCGAAACGGCAGGAATGGACCCTGACAGTTGGGGAACGGAAAGGAACCGCCGCATGTTCCGCTGAAATGACGGAGAATTTCCCCCCCCCCTTCTTCAAATTGTGCCGCCTCTTGCCATTCCCGGCGGGATGTGATATCCTAAACGGGCAATATCATGAAAAGAGGAGATTTCGACCATGACGTATACGTTCCGTCCCCGGGGCGTCTGCTCCCAGGAGATGCGCGTGGAGGTGGATGACGCCGGCATCATCCAGAAGATGGAGGTCCTGGGCGGCTGCAGCGGCAACCTCCAGGGGATTTCCGCCCTGGTGGTGGGGATGCCTGCCCAGGAGGCGATCCACCGTTTGAAGGGCATCCGCTGCGGTGCCAAGAGCACCTCCTGCCCAGACCAGTTCGCCTGCGGGCTGGAGTCCGCCCTGGCCAAACAGAAATAAGCCTGAGACAGGCCCTGCGGCACCTGCCGCGGGGCCTGTTGTTCAGAGTCCGTTCAGAGATCCCGCAGGCGACGAAATTCCCTGGACAAGCGATGAAAAACATGGTAAACTAAACCGTTAGCGGCGGAAGCGCCGCCAAACCAAAGAAAGACGGTTCAGACGTTTATGAAGATCGTTTTGGTCATCGACCAGTTTGACGACGCGAACAACGGCACCACCATCAGCGCACGGCGTTTTGCCCAGGCGCTGAAGAACCACGGCAACGAGGTGCGGGTCATCGCCACCGGCAAGCCCGCGGACTACAAGTACGCCGTGCGGCAGATGAGGTTCTTTCCAGTGGTGGAGCATCTCATCACCAGCCAGGGGATGCGGCTGGCCATCCCCAACCGCCATGTGTTTGAAAAGGCGGCGGCCTGGGCGGACGTGGTGCATTTCATGATGCCGTCGCCCCTGGGCATCATGGGCCTGAAGCATGTGGAAAAGCTGGGCATCCCTCACACGGCGGCCTTCCACTGCCAGCCGGAGAACATCACCTTCACCCTGCACATGGGCAACAGCAGGCGCGTCAACGACTTTGTATACAACCGCTTCCGGGATACGTTCTTCAACCGGTTCACCCACATCCACTGCCCCAGCAATATGATCGCGAACCAGCTCCGCCAACATGGCTACACCGCCCGGCTCCACGTGATCTCCAACGGCATCAGCCCGGAGTACATCTACGGCAAGCGGGAAAAGGAACCCTGGATGCAGGGCCTCTTCAATGTGCTGATGGTGGGCCGCTACGCCGGGGAAAAGCGTCAGGATGAGCTGATCGACGCCTGCGCCAAGTCCCGCCACGCCCGGGAGATCCAGGTGATCCTGGCGGGAAAGGGTCCGCTGGAGAAAAAATACCGCCGTCTGGCGGAGAAGCTCCCCAATCCCATCGTCATGGAGTTCTATGAGCCTGCCCGCCTGCTGGAGATCCTCCACATGGCGGATCTGTACGTCCACACCTCCGACGCGGAGATCGAGGCTATGAGCTGTATGGAGGCATTTGCCTGCGGCTTGGTGCCGGTGATCGCCGATTCCCCCCGGTCCGCCACGCCCCAGTTCGCCCTGGATGAGCGGAGCCTGTTCCCGGCCGGGGACACAGACGCGCTGGCCCAGCGAATCGACTGGTGGATCGAGCACCCGGAGGAGCGGCAGGCAATGGAGCGCCGCTATGCCGAACACGCCAGACAGTACTCTCTGGAGGAGTCCATCCGCCAGACGGAGGAGATGTTCCGTCAGGCCATTGCGGAGCAGCGGGGGGCGAAAGCCTAAGCGCCCGGAAAACCGAACACGCAGAAGAACCAAAGGGACGGCAGCGAAATCGCTGCCGTCCCTTTTGCGCCGCCGCGGGGCTGCTCACTCCGCGTCCGTCAGCCGCTGGACGGCCTCCTCCATGGTGGACACGAAAAAGAAGTCTTTGCCATGATTGGACTCGCGGATAAAGTCACGCAGCGGCTTGCTGGCGTAGTGGGAGTAGTCGCCGTAAATGGCGGCCTTGAACCGGTAGTTCATCAGCTTCTGCAGGATGTCTCCCGCCACGCCGGTGCTGAGAATGAAAAAGTCGCTGCACACCAGGCGCTTGTCGATGGCCAGCCTGGACGCGCCGGTCTCATACCGGACGGACATGGCCAGGTCCAGGGCCGCACCCGCGTCCGTGATCTGCACCTTCCCGCCGGAGAGCACTGCGATGGCGCCCCGCGGGGCTTGTATAGTTTCGATATTCATCAAAATCCTCCTGACAGGGGCGGGAGGCCCGGAGGCTGCCGGAAGACCGGCTCCCTGTCCTGTCAGGGAGCCCAGCGGAACTGCGCGGTCCCCGCCCCGATTTCAAAATGGTATTTGGCAATGCCCAGGTCCACCTTGGTGTAAAAGCCGGTTCCGGCTTTCGCGGCCACGCTGCCGCCTTGAAGCGTGAAGGTAAATTTCTGCTGGTTCATGGCTGTGGGCGCCAGCAGTGCCGCCCGCACGCCCCGCTGGAACCAGTCCGGCACAGGGGAATCCGCCTTGGACACCTCTTCCGGCTGCTTGACCGGGTGCCCGGCGCCCTGGGTGGTGCCGTAGCCCACCGCGATCACCAGGCAGAGCTTCTCGCCCGGGGCGATCTGAAAGGCGGTCTTGACCTTGCTGTACGTCATGGCGACCCAGCAGGTGTTGAGACCCAGCTGCTGGGCCCGCAGTACGATCTTCTCCCCGTAGTACCCGCAGGCTTCCTCCAGGTTCGGGGACTTCTTTCCGATCAGCGCGATGTAGTTTTTTACGCCGGAGAACTTCCCGTAGTGGGCCGGAAGCCCTCCGAATCCCCTGGGCTCATCCAGAACAAGCTGGATGTGAAGCCCGCTCTCCCAGTTGCACTGGGCGATGCACGCCAGTAGTGCTTCTCTCGCCTCCGGCGCGATGGGCCGGTCCTCATAGGAGCGGACCGCATGCCGGTGCTCCATGGCCTCGAACAAATCCATAACTGTATTCCTCCTGTGATAGCCGCAGTCAATCCTCGCCGCTCTTGTCCGGAGCGTTTCTCAGGATCTGCAGAATGTCTGCGAACAGGCGCGCTACGTTTTCGATCCCACTGTCCTACAGGGCCAGATAGTAGAAGACGTGAGTCGCCTCTTTTCGGGCTTTTATCACACCTGTCTCCCGCAGAACCTGCAGGCGGGGGAGACAACAGGGCGCGCAGCAGGTCCTGCCGCGTCTCGCCGCCAAAGGCGGTGAATCGGTTCCGGCACGGCTGGAACTCCCTCCGCAGATGTGCGGGATCTTGAGGCGTATTTTCCATGCCGCGGCCGCCTGACTCGTTCGCTGAGAATCCAGTATACCACATTCCGGCTGGGCCGGTCCATCCGGAAAAAATCGAGACCGACTTTTTCGCTGGGAGACTCCCCCCTTCACGGGACCGGGAGGCTGCCGCTGACACCTTCTGCAGTCCCTGTACATATCCTGAGGGTGAAACGTCCGGGCCAGGCGGTCTGCCGGACCGGCGTTTGGTACGTATGGCAGGCCCCGACAGAGGAGTGATCGACCAATGGCTTATTCCGACCGGGAGCTGCTGGCGCGCCTGATCCAGTGCGAGGCGGGCGGAGAGGGTGAAGACGGCATGAAGGCGGTGGCCGGTGTTGTAATGAACCGGGTCCACGCCAAGGGCGGGGAGTATGCCCGGGTCGGGCAGGGCAGCATCCGCAATATCATCTTTCAGCCCTATCAGTTCGTCTGCGCCAGCGAGACGGAGGGCGGCGCCTACAACCCCCAGAATATCTACAACATGAGACCCGAACAGATCCACTATGACATCGCCGACTGGGCCATCGCGGGCAACCGCCTGCCGGATGTGGCGGATTCCCTGTGGTTTTACAACCCCTTCGGCCCCACCTGCCGGTCCTTCTTTCCCTCGAAGGTGGGATACTGGCAGACCCGGATCGGCGACCACTGCTTCTATAATCCCACAGACGCGTATTATCAGACTTGAGAGGTGTTGGAAATGGCACACTATCAGAATATCTACAACGGCGGAAACGGTGCGCCTCCTGTGGCGCAGGCCGCGCCCAGAATGACGGACTGGTCCGGTGAAGTCACACCCATGCCCGCTGACCCGCCCATGCCGGAGGCGCCCGGCCGCACCGTCACCAGTGCCGGCCGCCCTATGGACCGCCTGAACGTCGCAGAGGAGCAGGGCGGCCAGTCTATGGGGTCCCTGGACATGCGGAACCACCTGCCCAGCGAGGTCATCACGGACCCCATCTCCATGGAGGAAGCCTACCGGGGATCTTTGAAGGCTATGCTGAAGAAAAACGTGGGCAACTACGTGGTGGCCACCTTCCTGGTGGGCACCCAGAGCACCACCTCCTGGGAGGGGATTCTGTACGATGTGGGCAACGACTATATGACCATCTACCAGGAGGGCCGGGACCGCTACATCGTCTCGGACATTTATTCCCTGAAATTCATCGAGTTCTACGACACCCGCTGCCGGGACATCTGCGACGAGGTCCTCCGCAGCGGCTGGATGCCCAACCAGGGGATGTGAGAAAAACAGTTGCGGCGGCCGCGGGGATGTGCTAAAATCAGGTATCTCTACATCAGAAAGGAAGCATCCCCATGGATTTTGCGAAACTGGCCGCGGAGCGCTATTCTCTGCGGAAATTCAGCGACCGTCCCGTGGAGACGGAGAAGCTCTCCGCCGTGCTGGAGGCCGGCCGCAATGCCCCCACTGCCCATAACCTCCAGCCCCAGCGCATCTTTGTGCTCCAGAGCTCGGAGGCGCTGGAAAAGGTGGACGGCTGCACCGGCGCTCACTTCCATCCGCCGGTGATGCTGCTGGTAGCATACGACCCGGAGGCCGCCTGGAAGCGGGAGGACGACGGCAAGAACCACGGCGAGATTGACGCGGCTATCGCCGTCACCCAGATGATGCTCCAGGCCGCGGACCTGGGCCTCGGCACCACCTATGTGGGCATGTTCGACCCGGAGAAGCTCCACGCCGCATTCCCGGAGCTGGCGGGGCTGACACCCATCGCCCTGCTGCCTATGGGCTATCCGGCGGAGGGCGCCCATCCCTCCCGCCTGCACACGGACCGCAAGCCCCTGGAGGAGCTGGTGCGGTATCTGTGACAATAAGGGATCTAGAATCAGGGGCGCACGCCGTGCGCCCCTGAATTTGAATGACCCTACTCAATTCAAACAAGCCGATGCGACTTGTAGATTGGGTGGGGTTGTTTTATGCCTTGAAAGCCCTGATATGACAGCGTTTGCGGAATACAGCTTGCGGACATCTGAAGGAGACACAAAAACCAAAGCGCATCAAATCGATGCAGAAAACGTAAAAATCAGGCAATTGGAACCGGAATGTCTCTTTTCGTATTGACAATGTAATTTTCCTCCATTTGGCAAGGTGTCAGACTTTCAATGTACGATGGGTATTATAAAACTTGATATATGAAGCAACACTGGCTTGAGACGCTCTATCGGAAGGAAGGTCCTTTCGGTAGAGCTCTTCTTTTTCAGTGATGCGAAGAATGTCTCTGCTACTGTGTTGTCATACGGTTTACCGAGGTGAGAAAAGGGTTGCTTCGTATGGTGCTCACATAAGAACTGCTGGAAACGATGAGAGAGATATTGTGACCCATAGCCACTATGAAAGATGAGTTCGGATAGAGGCTCGGGATCCTCATACGCCATTTTAAAGGTGGCTGTGATGAGTGGTATGCTGCTTTTTTCTGATCTTATATGCAATTACTCTGTGAGAAAAGAGGCCGCTCGGCACTGAATTGCTGCCGAAGAATGCTTTTCTTGTACTCCAGCTTTGTTGCATTATCTCGCGCAAAAGAAGCGGTTATATTTACCTTCTGCAAACAAAGAACCGGCATGAAGTATCCTGTGCAGCGGCATAACATAATCAATGAGTTTTTTGATCTATTGCAAAGGCCGGGGGTCGCAGAGGTAAATCGCATATCCAGATAAGCTGGATTTTGAATGGTTAATTTGATCCCAAAGACCTAATTTCGTTTTATGCGCTGAAATTCTGGAACTGTTGTGAAATAAAGCTTTGTACGTGTATTTTTTAGTCAACACATGACAAGCCACCGAAAGTATGTTGCTTTCGGCGGTTTGTAACGGAAAAGTTCCTTGTGTTCTTTGTGACAGGATGCTAACTTTTCTCCGCCTTTATTCCATCTGCGGAAACCTTCGCAGTTCCGTCACGCACTGGTACAGCACTGCTCTGCAGTTCCGGCAGATGATATACTTCATTCGGCTGTTCAGGCGTCCGTTTCGGCGGAAGGCTACGATGGCCTCGTTCTGCTGCCGGTCGATCCCCAGGTCATACGATCATCCGCAGTAGGCACAATGGGAGACGGGGATCTGCGGCTGTTTTTTCTCTCGGTATTTTATCAATCTCCTCTCTTACGGCATCTGACTGGCCGCGCTTCTTCAAGATCGGTTTCAACCGCCAGGTGGAGGAGGGGATCATGGGGAATTGGTCCATGCGACGGCGGATGATGGAGCCACTATGGATGACCGCGAACCAGGAGCCTACTGTTTCGCCAACGAACCGGAGGATATCGGCTTGGTGTGCTGCGGGCAGACAAGAGAAACCAAGGCGGCACAGTCCAGCACTGCGCCGCCTTGGTGGTTGTTGTAAGGGATGAAATTTACAGGCTGCTGGGGAAATTAATCCTCCGGCAACTTCCAGTTGAAGTTTTTCAGATACGGAGCAGTTACTCTCCGGCGGAAGTCATCCATGTCCCGCTGTCGCCAATCATAGACGCCGACGCCGGTCTTGTAGCCCAGATCGCCCCGGTCTAGCCGCTCCTGGATGAAGGGCTGCACTGCGGTGTCATTGCACAGGTCCGGATAGAGGTATGTCTCGATGCTGGAGATCAGGTCCAGGCCCGCGTAGTCGAAGTGGTCGAACAGGCCGATGGAGGTGTACCGGGGGCCCCAGCTGGAGCGGATACACTTGTCGATGTCCTCCGGTCCGCAGATCCCCTGCTCTACCATGTAGACGGCCTCCCGGTACAAGGCGTGCTGGAGGCGGTTGGCGATGAAGCCAGGGGCCGGCTTGTTCATCCAGCATACCTCCCGACCGCAGTGTTCCAGCAGGGCTGAGACAGCCTCCAGCGCCTCTGGGTCGGTAAAGTCGTTCTTCACCAGTTCCACGCAGGGGACGATGTGGGGCGGATTGTAGGGATGGGCTACCATGACCTTCTCCCGTGTGGCCACGCCCTTGGCCAGGTCTGCCGGAGAGATGGCGGAGGTGGTAGAGGCGATGGCCTTCAGATGGGGGCAGTTGGCCTCGATCTGGCGATAGACTTCGTACTTCACCGCCAGCTTCTCCGTGACGCACTCAAAAACGATCTCTACGTCTGCCAGGTCCTGGTAGGACTCCGTGAAGGACAGCCGCCGCTCACAGGCGGCCGCCTGCCGCTCGGTCACCAGGCCCTGCCCCACCAAGTCCCGGTAATAGGTGCGGTATTTCTCCAGGCCCACCTCCGCGTTTTTGGCTAGCACGATGGTGGGGATCCCGTTGCCGGTGAACAGCACCGCCATGCTGATGCCGATCATGCCTTTGCCGATGATGGCGACAGAGCGTTCAGTCATCCCGTCACCTCTCACAGTTCGGCCTTACGCATGAGATAGTCATAGCACTTGCGGACGTTGTTGGTCTGGACGTATTCCATGCACTCCGGCTGGCCGATGTCCATGAGGCAGCGGTCCGCGAAGCTGATACGCTCCACGCACTCCTCTTTACTCCAGCCCTTTTCGATGCCCTCGCCCACGGCAGCCAGCCAGGCGTACAGGAACTGCTTGTTCTCCACAATGCACTCCTTGCCCTTGACGGGGCCGTGGCCGGGGATGATGTAGTCCACATCCAGACTCTGCAGCCAGTCCAGGCTGTGGAACAGGGCGTCGAAGTCCACGCTGTGGAGCCAGATCTGGCAGGCGTTGAAGATGTTGTCGCCCACAAAGACGCACCGCTCCTGGGGGACATAGACGCTGGACTGCTCCGGGGAGTGGCCGGGGGTGTGGAAGATCTGGAAGGTGTGGTCCCCCAGCTTCAGTGTCATGCGGTCGGAGAAGGTGATGTCGGGCTTGCCGATCTCCTCCTCCCCCTCGGGCAGCAGCTTGGCAACCTGGGTGGGATCCTGGCGCTTCAGCAGATCCAGGTTATACTCATAGGTGGTCTGGTTAAAGGCGGGGGGGATCTTGTAGTAGCCATCCACCATCTTCTCGTGGGAGATGATGGTGGCGCCTTCCCTTTTCAGATAGGGGTTACCAAAGACGTGGTCGATGTGGGACTCGGTGTTGATCACATACTTGACACCGCCGCATTTCTCCTTGGCAAAATCGATCATCTGCTCCAACTGGGTGATCCACTGTGCGGTGTCGATGAACACAGCGCCTTGGCTAGTGAGCACCATGGACGGGTCGCAGCCCCGGATGCCGGGGAAGGAATACACATGGGGGGTGATCTGCTCCATCTCAATGTCAGGAGAGCTGATGGACTTCACATAATCAGCAAAATGGCTCTTCCCGACTCCAACAATTTTCAGCATAGAGTAATGTCCTCCTTCAATATACGTAATAGATATGCGGCCACAGTGGGACTCAGCGCAGCACCCGCAGGATGGCCCGGGAGGTCTCTTCCACAGAGGGTT
>NZ_KI271713.1:0-10669 GCF_000469445.2 Oscillibacter sp. KLE 1745
CAGCAGCCGCCCGGCGAAAGCCGGGCGGCTGTGGCTTATACTCTGGAGGTCAGCTCGTGCTTTTCCAGGGCCGCCCTGATTTTCTCCAGCCCGGCCTCGGTGGGGTCGCACAACGGCAGGCGCAGGGGGCCCACGTCCCAGCCCAGCAGGTTCAGCGCCGTTTTGACGGGGATGGGGTTCACGTCGCAGAACATGGCGTCGCAGAAGTCCTTCAGCTCCAGCTGCAGCTTTCCGGCGGCGGCGAAGTCGTTTCGCAGGCACAGCTCCGTCAGCCGGTGCATCTCCGCCGGCAGGACGTTGGCCACTACGGAGATGACGCCCTTGCCGCCCAGCATACAGATGGCCGCTGTCTCGTCATCGTTGCCGGACCAGATGGAGAAGTCCTCCGGGCACAGGTTCCGGGTCTTCTGAATGTTGGAGAAATTGCCCCCCGCCTCCTTGACGCCGTTGATGTTGGGGTGCTTGGCAAGCTCCGCATACGTCTCCGGCGCGATGGTGACGCCGGTGCGGGAGGGTACGTCGTACAGGATCAGCGGCACATCCACGCCGTCGGCGATCACCTGGAAGTGGCGGATGAGCCCGGCTTGGCTGGCCTTGTTGTAGTAGGGCGTCACCAGCAGCAATCCGTCGGCCCCGGCCCGCTCCGCGTCCCGGGACAGGGCCAGGGCGTTCTCTGTGGAGTTGGAGCCGGTGCCGGCGATCACCGGCAGCCGCCCGTCCACGTGGTCCACACAGAACTCGATGGTCCGCATCCGCTCCCGGTAGCTCATGGTGCTGGCCTCGCCGGTGGTGCCGCAGACGATGATGGCGTCGGTGCCGTTTTTCATTTGAAAGTCCAGCAGCTTCCCCAGGGTGGGGAGATCCACGGTCTCTTTGGTAAAGGGCGTGACAATGGCCACACCGGACCCGGTGAAGAGAGGCTTTTTCAATGTACACACGCTCCTTTTCAGCTGGAAATGGGGAATTAGAAATTTTGGTGCCCGGTGGATCTTGGAAATTCAAAATCGTTCCGCCTGCGGCGGAACACCTCCATTTCAAATTTCCAATTCCTAAATTTGATGCAGGTCTGAGGATAAAAGAGGCGGCCTGCCAACTCCGGCAAGCCGTCTCTTTTGTGGATGTATGAGATGGAATCAGTCCATGTATCCCTTGGCGCACAGCAGCTCTGCCAGGAGCACCGCGCCGCCCGCAGCGCCCCGCAGGGTGTTGTGGGAGAGGCACACGAACTTGTAGTCGTACTGGGTGTCCGGCCGCAGGCGGCCCACGGACACGGCCATGCCGTGCTCCAGGTTCCGGTCCAGCCGGGTCTGGGGCCGGTCAGGCTCCTCAAAGTAGTGGAGGAACTGCTTGGGGGCGGAGGGGAGCTCCAGCTCCTGGGGTACGCCCCGGAAGGCGGCCCAGTCGGCCTTGATCTGCTCCATGGAGGGGGCCTTGCCGTCCGCGAATTTCATAAACACCGCGGCCATGTGACCGTCCTGGCAGGCCACCCGGAAGCACTGGGCGGTGATGGAGGGGCCGTCGGCCCTGACGATCTTCCCGTCCTCCACGCGGCCCCACAGCTTCAACGGCTCCTGCTCGCTCTTCTCCTCCTCGCCGCCGATGTAGGGAATGCAGTTATCCACCATCTCCGGCCAGCGCTGGAAGGTCTTGCCGGCGCCGGAGATGGCCTGATAGGTGCAGACCAGGATTTTGTCCAGGCCGTACTTCTTCAGGGGGTGCAGGGCCGGGACGTAGCTCTGGAGCGAACAGTTGCTCTTCACGGCGATGAAGCCCCGGCGGGTGCCCAGGCGCTTGCGCTGGGCCTCGATCACCGCCAGATGGTCCGCGTTGATCTCCGGGACTACCATGGGTACATCGTCGGTCCACCGGTGGGCGGAGTTGTTGGAGACGATGGGACACTCCAGTCTCGCGTATTTCTCCTCCAGGGCCCGGATCTCCTCTTTCTTCATGTCCACGGCGCAGAAGCAGAAATCCACCATGGAGGCCAGCCGCTCCGCGTCCTGCTCCGCGTCCAGGACCACCAGATTTTTGGCCTCCTCCGGCATGGGGACGTCCAGGGCCCAGCGGCCCGCCACCGCCTCGGCGTAAGGTTTCCCGGCGCTGCGTGCGCTGGCGGCGATGGCCGTCAGCTGAAACCAGGGGTGATGCTCCATCAGCGTGATGAAGCGCTGGCCCACCATGCCGGTGCCGCCGATGATTCCGACTTTGTACTGTTTCATAGTATGTGCCTCCTGCTCCCATGTTGCGGCGGAAAAACGCGATGCCTTCCGTCGATTTTGGTTGAATATGGCGCCGGAATGTACTATAATGATCCATATTGATGTAGAAAGCCTGTACTTCCAGCACGGACATTTGTACATATATTAGCATACTTCCGCGATTCCGTCAAGGTGCATGGCTTGGGGAGGTTCCATGAAAAAAGGCTTGTTCCTGCTGTCGCTGATTGTGACATTTTACGCCCTGGGTACTGTCAGCGCCTCCGCCGTCACCAATGATACGGTGAAGGTGGGGCTGCGGTACGGCTCCTCCGTCATGTCCTCCGCCAACCTGGAAAACGATGAGGGCAGCGGTTACGAGTTCGGGTACTTCGAGGATGACCGGACCTTCGTGTCCCTGGGTGAGACGGACGAGACCGCCATCACCATGGAGCCGGCAGGCCGGGACGGCATCCAGGTGACCATCACCGGCACAGACCGGGTCCTCTATGAGAGCAGGGAGGACACCCTGGCCGTGATGCCCCAGGGCCGGGACCCCGTCACCTGGTTCCGGGGGAACCGCTACCGGGGCGGGTTCGAGTACACCGTCAGCGGCGGCGGGCTGCAGGTGGTGAACGTGGTGGACCTGGAGGACTATGTGAAGGGCGTTCTGCCCTCTGAAATGCCGGGGAACTGGGAGCTGGAGGCCTTGAAGGCCCAGGCCGTGTGCGCCCGGACCTTTGCCTGCCTCACCACCAAGCACCTGTCCGCCTACGGATTCGACGTGTGCAGCTCCACAGACTGCCAAGCGTACAGCGGCATCGGTGAGGCCACCTCCGCCACGGACCGGGCGGTGGAGGAGACGGAGGGGGAGTGCCTCTATTATGACGGCGAGCTGGCCCAGGCCTACTACCACTCCTCCGACGGCGGCGCCACCGAGGACGCGGAGAACGTCTGGGGCACCGACGTGCCCTATCTCCGGGGAAAGGAAGACCCCTACGAGGCGCAGATCTCCATTCCTGATTACAGGTGGACGGTCACCTATACCTGGGAGGAGCTGACCTGGGTGCTGCAGAACAGCGGCTACGACATCGGGGACGTGGTGGACGCCTATGTATCGGAAGTCACCGATCTGGGCAACGTGTATTCCGTGACCTTTGTGGACAGCCGGGGAAAGACCCTGGTCCGCACGGGGGACGATGCCCGGATGGCCTTTTACAGCACCACCCTGGGCAAGAACGTCCCCAGCCTGCGGTTCACCATCACCGGCGGCACCGGGGGCGGCAGCAGCTACGCGGTGAACAGCGCCTCCGGCACCCTGTCGGCTCTGGACGGTGCGTCCGTCATCTCCGGCAGCGGCACCGTCAGCCGCCTGGAGGGGGAGGACCACGCCGCCATCTCCGCCTCCGGAACGGCGGACCTCACCGGCGGCAGCTCCGGCGGGCGGGGCTCCGCCTCCCGGGGCGGCATCACCATCACCGGCACCGGAAACGGCCATAACGTGGGCATGAGCCAGTACGGCGCCAGGGCCATGGCGGAGCAGGGCCACGACTACATCGACATTTTGGAATTTTATTTCACCGGCATCCGTGTCCGGTAATGAGAAGGAAGCAACATGAAGACCAGTGATTTTTACTACGACCTGCCCCAGGAGCTGATCGCCCAGACCCCCATTGAGAAGCGGGACACCTCCCGCCTGATGACCCTGGATCGGGTGAGCGGCGCCACGGGACACCACCATTTCTACGACCTGCCGGACTACCTGAACCCCGGCGACTGCCTGATTTTGAACAACTCCCGGGTGCTGCCCGCCCGTCTGGTGGGACAGCGGCTGCCCGGCGGCGGCATCTGCGAGGTGCTGCTGCTGAACGACAGGGGAGACAAGGTGTGGGAGTGTCTGGTCCGCCCGGGCCGGAAGCTCCGCAAGGGCACCAGACTGTCCTTCGGCAACGGGGAGCTGACCGCCGAGATCGTGGAGCAGCTGGAGGAGGGCGGCCGCCTGATCCGCTTCGACTACGAGGGCATCTTTCTGGAGACGCTGGAGCGGCTGGGCAAGATGCCCCTGCCCCCCTACATCAAGGAGGAGCTCCAGGACCAGGAGCGGTATCAGACCGTGTACTCCAAGGTCCTGGGCAGCGCCGCCGCCCCCACGGCGGGGCTCCACTTCACCCCGGAGCTGCTGGAGAAGATCCGGGCCAAGGGCGTAAAGATCGGGTATGTGACGCTCCATGTGGGCCTGGGCACCTTCCGGCCCGTGAAGGAGGACACCATTGAGGACCACCCCATGCACAGCGAGTACTGCACCATCCCCCAGGAGACGGCGGACCTCATCAACGAGACCCGGGCAAACGGGGGCCGGTGCATCTGCGTGGGCACCACCTCCTGCCGGACGCTGGAATCCTGGGCCGCCGAGGACGGACACATGGAGGCCAAGTCCGGCTGGACGGACATCTATATCTACCCCGGCTACCGATTCAAGGTGATGGACGGCCTGGTGACCAACTTCCACCTGCCGGAGAGCACCCTCATCATGCTGGTGTCCGCCTTCGCCGGGCGGGAGCACGTGCTGGCCGCCTATGAGGAGGCGGTGCGGGAGAAATACCGCTTCTTCTCCTTTGGCGACGCCATGTTCATCAGCTGATATTGCCGCGCCCGGCGGACCTGCCGGGCGCTTTTTCAGAGGAGGAGTCCCATGCTGGAGCTTCTGCACATTGAGAATATCGCGGTCATCCAGGAGGCGGACATCCAGTTCCGCCCCGGCTTCAACGCCCTCACCGGCGAGACCGGCGCCGGCAAGTCCATCGTCATCGACGCCATGGGCGCGGTACTGGGCGGGCGCACCTCCCGGGACCTGGTCCGCACCGGCGCGGACCGGGCCTTTGTCAGCGCCGAATTTTCCCAGGTGCCCGGTGATCTGGCCGGGTTGGCGGAGACCGGAGCTGCCCCGGACGAGGACGGCCACCTGCTGCTCCAGCGGGAGCTGACGGGGGACGGCAAGAACCTCTGCCGGGTCAACGGCCGCCCTGTCACCGTGGCCCAGCTGCGCAGGATCGGAGAAGAGCTGCTGAACATCCACGGCCAGCACGACGGCCAGCAGCTGCTGGACGAGGAGCAGCACCTGAGCTATCTGGACCGCTTTGGCCGGACGGAGGCACCCCTGGGGCGGTATCAGACGGCCTATGAAGCCATGGCCGACTTACAGGCGAAGATTCGGGCCCTCCAGATGGACGAGGCGGAGAAGGCCCGGCGGATGGACAGCCTCCGCTTTCAGATCGACGAGCTGGAGCGGGCCCAGCTGGTGCCCGGCGAGGAGGAGAGCCTCACAGAGCGGCGGGACCTGCTGCGGAACGGGGAGAAGTACCTCTCCGCCCTGTCGGGGGCGGACTACTGCCTGAACGGCGGGGAGGAGGGAGGCGGCGCCGTCTCCGCCCTCCGGGACGCGGAAGAGGCCCTCGCCGGTGTCCGCACGCTCTCCGGAGACATGGGGGAGCTGTACCAGCGCCTGGAACAGCTGCGGTGTGAAGCCTATGACCTTGCCGAGATCATTCGGGACAAGCGGGAGGCGTTCGACTTCTCCCCGGCGGAGCTGGACGCGGTGGAGAGCCGGTCCGACCTGCTGTACCGGCTGAAAAAGAAGTACGGCGCCACGGTGGAGGAGATGCTGGCCTACCTGGACAAGTGCCGCCGGGAGCTGGACGATATGGAGACGGCGGACGACACCCTGGCCCGGCTGGAACAGCAGCTGGAGAAGGCCCGGAAGGCCGTCCTGGCAGCGGGGGCGGAGCTGACCGCCGCCCGGAAAGAGGCCGCCGCCGTCCTGGAGCAGCGCATCCAGTCCGAGCTCCGGGACCTGGACATGCACAAGGTCCGGTTCGCCATCGACTTCGGGGAGAAGGAGCCGGGCCCCGACGGCTGTGACGCCGTCCGGTTTCTGATGTCTGCCAACGCCGGGGAGGACTTGAAGCCCATCGCCCGGATCGCCTCCGGCGGTGAGCTGGCCCGGATCATGCTGGCCCTGAAAAACGTGCTGGCGGAGCAGGAGTCCATCGGCACGCTGGTGTTCGACGAGGTGGACACCGGCGTCTCCGGCCGTGCGGCCCAGAAGGTGGCGGAGAAGCTGGCCCAGGTCAGCCGCCGCAAGCAGGTGCTGTGCGTGACCCACCTCCCGCAGCTGGCCGCCATGGCGGACACCCACTTCTCCGTGGAGAAGGGGGAGCAAGACGGCCGCACCTATACCCGTGTGGTGCTGCTGGACCGGGAGCAGCGGAAGGCGGAGCTGGCCCGGATCACCGGCGGCAGCCACGTGACAGAGGCCCTGCTGGCAAGCGCCGGAGAGCTGCTGGACCAGGCGGATCGCTATCGGAGCGAATTAGGGGAATGAGGAATCATGCGGAATGAGCAATTTCTGGGTCCGGCAAAGCCGGACCCATTCCAATTGTTCCGCCTGCAGCAGAACACATGAATTCCGAACTCCCAACTGACCAAACGTCCCTCTTTCGCATACAATGGCGGGAAGAGGAGGGGAGCCCATGCGCTTTTTTGCAGACTACGACCGCAGTGCCGCCGTGCTGTATGCCCACCAGTGGGCCTATGGCCGGAACCCGGCCTTTTACGACTACGAGAACGTGGGGGGAGACTGCACCAACTTCGCGTCTCAGTGTGTGTTCGCCGGCAGCGGTGTGATGAACTTCACCCCGGATTTCGGCTGGTACTACATCGACGCCAACCAGAAGTCCCCCTCCTGGACCGGGGTGCCCTATTTCTGGAATTTCATGACCAGGCAGGCGCCCTCCGTAGGGCCGGTGGCCCAGCCCTGCGCCCTGGAGGACCTGCAGCCCGGGGACCTGGTGCAGCTGAGCTTCAACGGCCAGGAGTTCCAGCATACGCCGGTGGTGGTGCGGGTGACGGCGCCCATCACCCTGGAGACGGTACTGATCGCCGCCCACAGCTACGACGCCGACAACCGGCCCCTGTCCACCTACACGTTCCAGGACATCCGGTTTCTGCACGTACTGGGCACCATCCGGCCTTAGGCAATCGTTTGCGCAAAATGAACAGGGAAAACCGGCTGGGAGGGAGCGCCTCTCAGCCGGTTTCCTTTTGCTTTTTCCTTGATTTTTTCACGTGTGACAAGGGATTTGCCTTTGCAGCTATCCGCAGGGATTCGTTGTCGATGTGGGTGTAGATTTCCGTGGTGTTCAAATGGTCGTGGCCCAGCACCTCCTGGACGGCCCGGACGTCCACGCCGTTCTGCAGCATCAGCGTGGCGGCGGTGTGCCGCAGCTTGTGGGAGCTGTACTCCGCCGGATCGATGCCCGCCTGACCCAGCCGCTTTTTCACCATGGCGTGGACCGTGGAGCGGCTGATCCGCTCGTTCTGAGAGGAGAGGAAGAGGGCGTTTGCGTCCCGGCCGGTGATGGGCCGCCGCACCGCCAGATATTTGGCGATGGCGTCCTGGCAGGCGTCGTTCAGGTAGATGATCCGGACCTTGTTGCCCTTGCCAAGAACCCGCAGGGCATCTTCCTGGATGTCGGAGAGGTTCAGACCCACCAGCTCGCTGATCCGCAGCCCGCAGTTGAGGAACAACGTCAGGATACAGTAATCCCGCTCCTGATTTTTGCCGTCCACGGAGTCCAAAAGCTGGATGCTCTCGTCCAAGGTCAGGTATTTGGGCAGGGTTTTCTTCAATTTCGGAGAATCCATATCTTTGACAGGACTTTCACGAAGTAAGTGCATCTTATTGGTGAGGTAGTTGTAAAACGACCGGATCGTGGCGATCTTCCGGGCCCGGGATGCGGCGTTCAGGCCGTAGCCGGAATTCCGGCTGTTCTGGTGCTGGACCCGGTCCCGGCTGAGGTACGTCATGTAGCCGTAAATGTCCGTCAGGGTCACGGAGGCCACGAAGTCCAGATCCACGTCCGTAATGTCGATCTCATCCAGAGACCGGTCACACAGGGACGGGTCCCGGGTCTGCTTGAGATAGCGGAAGAAATTCCGCAGGTCCAGAAAGTATTCGTCCACGGTCCGCTTGGAGTGGGCTTTGATGGTCTCGTGGTACGAGAGAAAGTCCCGCAGAATCTGCGGCGCTTCGGTGCGGTAATCAGCCATAACGGTGTCAACTTGCGGGCAGATACTCCGCGCAGCCGCCGGAGCGGCTGCTGGGGGGTTAGGTCGTGCCGGGGGCCTGAAACGGGCCCCGGAGCGGTTTGGCTCTCCCCTAAATTGAACAAAATTTTTATTTTGTTCAATTTTCTATCTCCCCGCAAAACCTCCTTCCCTGACAGGTCTTTTGAAAATTTCCCGGCCGGACCGCAGCCGCAGCCGCAGCGCCGGCGGCACACGCCGGAACGCGCGGCGCATCTCCGGACCGGACATAAAAACCGCCGCTTTCGGCAAAGCTAGTCCCAAATCCATGGAGATGGGATGATGTGTATGAGTTTGATTCCCTGTACCAGCCAATGTGTGTATCAGCAGGACGGCGTCTGCACGCTGGACAGCGCCGCCGCGGCGGGCCTCCCCGCCCTGGGCGGCGCCTGCGTCCACTTCATTCCGACGGACGAAGGGCGGCTCGGATCGCCTCACCGATATTCCGCACCGGGATCAGACGAAGCCCCGCAGGCGCGGCCAGCTCCCCGGTCCGGCGGGACGGAATCAGGCACTGGGTAAAGCCCAGCCGCCGGACCTCGCTGACCCGCTGGCCCAGCTGGCTGACGGACCGCAGCTCTCCGGTGAGGCCCACCTCCCCGATGGCCACCAAATCCGCCGGCACCGGCCGGTCCAGATAGCTGGAGGCCAGGGCGATCACCGCCGCCAGATCCGCGGCGGGCTCGTCCAGGCTCAAGCCGCCGATGATGTTCAGGTACGCGTCGCAGGCGGAGACCTTCAGGCCGCCCCGCTTCTCCAGCACCGCCAGCAGCATGGCGAAGCGGTTGTAGTCAAAGCCGTTGCTGGTGCGGCGGGGGTTGCCCGCCGGAGACGACACCGCCAGCGCCTGAATCTCCGCCAGCACCGGCCTTGCCCCCTCCATCACACAGGTGACGCAGGTCCCGGGGGCGTCCTCCGGCCGACCGGACAGCAGCATCTCCGACGGGTTCTCCACCTCCACGAGGCCGCTGTCCCGCATCTCGAAGACGCCGATCTCATTGGTGGCGCCGAAGCGGTTCTTGGCCGCCCGCAGGATGCGGTAGGCGGTGTGCTGGTCCCCCTCAAAGTACAGCACGCAGTCCACCATGTGCTCCAGAACCTTGGGGCCGGCGATGGACCCCTCCTTGTTCACATGGCCGATGACGAACACCGTGATCCCCTGCCCTTTGGCCAGCTGCATCAGGGCCATGGTGCAGTCCTTCACCTGGCTGACGCTGCCCGCCGGGGACTCCAGCGCGTCATTGTACAGGGTCTGGATGGAGTCCACGATCAGCACGTCCGGCGCCTCCGCCGCCACGGACTCCAGCAGGTCCCCCAGGCTGGTCTCAGAGATCACGAACAGCCGTTCGCTCTGCACATCCAGCCGCTTGGCCCGGAGCTTCAGCTGGTGCTCCGACTCCTCGCCGGATACATACAGGACCTTATTCTCCCGGCAGAGGCTCTCGCAGATCTGAAGCATCAGCGTGGACTTGCCGATTCCCGGCGCGCCGCCCACCAGCACCAGCGAGCCCTTGACGGCACCGCCGCCCAGGACCCGGTCCAGCTCTCCCATGCCGGTGGAGAAGCGGATTTCCGCATCCGCCTCCAGCTCCGTCACCGGCCGGGCCCTGCGGACGCTCCCCCCTCCTGCCGGGCGGGAGGCCCCCTTCCCTGCCGCCCGGGCGGCCTGGGGCTGCTCCACGATGGTATTCCACGCCCCGCAGGCCGGGCACTTCCCCGCCCACTTGGGCGTCTCATTGCCGCACTCCGTGCAGTAGAACAGGGTCTTTGGCTTCATTGCAACCTCCCATGGAAAGAGAGACGAACAGACTGTCTGATCTTTTCTCTTTCAACTCTTATCTGAATTCAGCACGCCCGCCGCGATGGCCGCCGCCAGCTTTGTCTGGTAGGCCGGGTCCTTCAGCTGTTCCGTCTCCGCGGCGTTGGAGAGAAATCCGCACTCCACCAGCACGCCGGGGGCGGTGATCTCCTTCATCAGGTACACCGAGGACGGCACCTGGGCGGCCTTCTTCTCATGTCCGGCGTTGACGGCGCCGTTCAGGGCCTCCTGAATGGACGACGCCAGTTCCTCCGCCCCCTCCTGGCGGTTCCAGAACACCTGGGCCCCCCGGGTGGAGGGCGACGACGGCAGGCTGTTCTGGTGGATGCTCAACAGCACCGCGCCGGGCAGCTCATTCACCAGAGCCACCCGGTTGTGGAGGTCGGAGACCTTCTTCTCCCGCAGAGTGGCGCTGCCGGGGTCGTAAATGGCGGCGTCCCCCTCCCGGGTGACGGTGGTGGGCACCCCCGCAAAGGTCAGCAGGTCCCGGACCCGCCGGGCGATGGCGAGG
>NZ_KI271714.1:0-693 GCF_000469445.2 Oscillibacter sp. KLE 1745
TAAACGATAATTTAGCGGCTTAGAGCTGGATGGTGAAGACATCAATCTCGCCGGACATCAGCTTGGGCAAGAGACTATCCCTAAGTCGCTTGAGTCTATCGTTTTCGATGGCGTTAATTCGTATTTGCGCGTACATCGGTGAAACGAGAGATTGAAACTCTGCCAGCTCGTCCCCCGAAGGAAGAATTAACTCATAAGAGAGCGTGTCCGACGGTGTTGTTCTTTGTCTACTGCCCGTTGAGCCAGTAACATGACTACACATAAAGTCGGAAAAGGAATTGCTATCTATGACTGAGTACAGGAAATCTGTAATAGTCTTATCTTTTGCTTTATAGACGATGAACTCCGTAGAGCATACTGCATTCCCGGTCAGACAATACGGCTTCCAAACACGCTTCGTTGTTGGGTTGAGTTTTGAGATCATGAAGCACGAGGCATCAATGATGAATTTATTGCTCTTGATGGATGTGGATAGCTCAAAGACCGGAAACCTCGCCTCATCAAAAGCTGGAATGCTATAATGCTCAAGCAGTATCTCAGGCTCTTTCAGTGGGTTGAAACTCTTATTTGAGATCGTCGCAACCTCTCCAAGAGTTACAATACGCCAGTCGGAAGGCAAATCATTAGGCGAAACAGTCTCAAAACGCTCATGATATATTGCCTGAGCTTGCTGCTCTAAATTATCGTTTATCT
>NZ_KI271715.1:0-77118 GCF_000469445.2 Oscillibacter sp. KLE 1745
TAAGAGGACTCCAGCATCTCAATCAAGCTCTTCGGGTTAATCATGCAACTTTCTCCTATATCCCACGCTTGCGTCATCATTTCTCCATTAAAAACATCCTATTGTATCACGAGTACACTGCGGTATCCTTTTTATATTATTGTAATATGACTGGGGTGGCATATACAAATAAAAAGGGCAGGAATCTCGATACAAAACGGACCTGCCGCCGAATGTGGCGGCAGGTCCCTAAACCCGTACGATTCAAATTTTCCGCTCGTCAGCCACCCGGAACATCGCCCGCAGGTTTGCCAGAGGCACCTGGTTGATCGAGCCGCCGGCCGCCAGCACACAGCGGTTGTTTCCTCCGAAGGAGTCGATGACCTGGTTGCATTTCTCGATGGTCTGTTCCTCTGTCAATCCAGCTAGCTCCACAGGGTTTAGGCCGCCCAAGAGGGAGACTTTATTGCCCGTCAGCGCCAGTGCATCCTGGGGAGAAATACTGGGATGATACTGCCAGGCCACCATACCGCCCTTGGGGATATCGGGTGCAACGTGGCGTGCGGTGGAGTCATTGTGCAGCCACCGCTGGGTGTTGGGAAATTCCTTAAAGAGCTTGTCATAGGCGGGCAGAATGAACTCCTGATACGCCGGCTCGCTGAGGAAGGCAGATAGGTCGTCGCACACCAGGATGTGGTGCAGCGGAGCGCCCAGGATCTTCTCCTGTGCCTTGATAAAGTTCACCTGGGTCTCGATGACCAAGTCCAAAATGGCCCACACCAGATCCGGGTCAGCAATCGTGTCAGCACAGAAGTCGCTGATGCCGCGCAGCTGGGCACCCACTGTGAAAGGTCCCATGATAGCGTGAGGGTTCACCTTGTAGCCGGCCGGGCAGTGCTCCACCATGTATTCCAGCTGCTCCAGCGCAATGCGCATATAGTTGTTGCCGTAAGGATCACCCGGTTTGATTGCCAGTACATCATCCAGTTCCTCAATCTCAGCGGGCGCTACGGAAATATAGCCGTGTTCGTCAAAACGCACTTTTCCGCCCAAAGCGCTGCACTCAGCAACTGCGCCGGCGTCGGGAGCAAAATTGCCGCAGCCGTCCAACAGCTCAAGCGCCTCCAGCTGGGCATCGAACATCACCTTTGGATTATGGAAATACTCATTCAGGGGCACCTTCGTTACCGCGTGAAAGAAGGGATATGTGTAGTAGTTGAATACTGCATGGCCATCCGCCTTCTCTCCGGCGATGCTCTTTTTCAGCCGTTCTGCGTTTCTTTCTTTCAGAGTAGACATAATCAATTTCCTTTCTTTTGCGTGGGGGGATCGGCCTCAAGTTGTTTTACCTGACCAAACCCCTTGCATTTTTTCTCACGGTATTGCAACGGAGACATTCCCGTGATTTTTTTAAACACAGTTGTAAAATAACTCTGGTTATCAAATCCCACCATAAGCGAGATGTCGATCATCCGGACCGACTGGTCCATCAGGAGCTTTTTGCTTTGCTCAATGCGGACGGCGTTCAGATATGCGTTAAACGTAACGCCTGTCTCCTGCCGGAAGATGCGGCTGAAATAAGCGCGGGAAAGATATACCTGTCCGGCCACGCTGTCCAGCGTCAGCTTTTCAGCATAATGGGTACGGATGTACTGGGTGGCCTGATGGATAATGTTGGCGTGCTTGACATCAGAAAATTGAAACAGATTATCCATGAAGCGATTCATCGTCTTAGCCAGCCAGCTGCACAGTTCGTCCATGCTGGAAATCCGAGGAATAATCTGTGAGTAATCGTGGGTCATCATGAGCATGGTCTGCGCATCAGCCCCGCCTGTGATTGCCGCTCTGGAGATCAGCACCAGCAACTCATAGATACGGGATTTTGCCACAAAAAGGTTCCCGCCCAAAGTGAAGAAGATATGCCCCAGCAGCTCGTTGAGGCATCGATTGGCCCGTTCCCGGTCCAGATGGGAAATACTATCCAGCAATTCATTCTCCACGGCGAACGGATAGGGCGGAGGCTGCTTTTCCCCCTTCATGGCAGAGAGATACGAGGAGACCTGCTTCTGAATAGAGTAGGATTCCTGCAATTCCAGCATATTGCTGGCAGCCCAAACATTGTTCATAAATCCTACGGCCATGAACAGCAGAGAAGAAATATCCTCCACCCGCGCGGCTGGAACCACCGGGATCTTCTGTACTTCAGCAGTCAGCTCCTGCAAATCATAAGGCATTTGTGCGCGGGGGAGCAGGTCATCATGGATGTAGTCTTGCCGGCCCATCATCAGGAAGGGCCCTACCGTAATCTTAGCGTCGGTACTGTCCGTCCCCACAATCGGAGATGTAAAACAAGTCAGACCCAGCGGGCAAAAATAAACATACTTACCGCCGAATCGCTCCGCTTCGTTCATGCCGTAGATGTGGCTCTGTATGCACAGCGTATGCTGTTTCCCCGCCAGCTGGCATATGCGGCAGTTCTCACAGTGATATGTGCCATAGGTCGCCAACGGCTCTCCATCCGCCAATGAGACCACCGTTCCAAGCCCTGTGGAAGTCGTAAAGGCACGGGCGCAGTCCTTTGCCAGCACCACATCAAAATTCTCGTTCTTCCTCATGCCCCTCCCTCCTTCGGATCATTTCCGCAAAAGATTGCAAAACAGGAGAAATAATTGAAAGAAACCGCACTTGCGCTGGATTATAATAAATGCAGTGCTCCTAACGGTTTTAACATTCATTTTGCCAGAACTGCCCGCAAAAAACAACCATGGTCTTGGAGGAATTGATCTATATGGCGCAATATCATCAGACGCTCATCCAGCAGGTCCTGTCTTTAGGGGCCAGCCATGCGGCGCTTCTTCCAGTTTCTCAGCTTCCCTTCGATCCAAGTTTTCGAGATCTCTGTCGCTCAAATGCGTGTGGTATGTATGGTGCCTGTTGGATGTGTCCACCTTACATAGGCTCCTCCGAAGAGCTGATCGAACAGGCAAAAGCCTTTGAGTGGGCGTTGGTTTATCAAACCATCTCTCCGCTGGAGGACAGCTTCGATATCGAGGGGATGTTGGCGGCTGGCCAACAGCAGAACCAGCTGGCCCGAAACATTCGCTTTCTGCTATTGGAGAACGGCTGTTCTTCCTTTTTGCAGCTGGGGGCAGGGGGCTGCCGCAAATGCTCCATTTGCGCAAAGAAAACGGACTCTCCCTGCCGATTTCCGGACGAAGCTATGTCATCACTGGAGGCGTACTGCATTGACGTATCCCGCCTTGCCGAGCGTTGCAGAATGCACTATATCAATGGAGTGAACACCGTGACATACTTCGGCACAGCGTTGCTCCAGGGATAACAAAAACGCTTGTACTTCTCAGGAAATCCGCCGTTTTGCCCAGTTCAGGTTGATTATATCATGTTGCTCTTGTGAAACTTTTAAATTTTTTGCGCTTTTTAGAAATTTGTTGCGCATTTGTAAAAATCGGGGTGACAAAAAAACTTTCTCGTTTTATGATGCAATCAGACTACTGAGGAGGAGCTTATGCCAACGCTTACCATCCATGCCGACTCCGCTGTCAAGCACTGGAGTTTTTCCGGTAAACAGTCTTTGGCCGCTGTTCTGCAGCAGGCCGGCATTGGTCTTCAAATGCCCTGCGGCGGCAATCACACCTGCGGGAAGTGCAAGGTCCGCTGCTCCGGCGCCTTCTCTCCACTGACCGCCGAGGAAGCCGCTCTCCTCTCCCCGGAGGAGCAGGCCGGCGGCGTGCGCTTGGCCTGCCTTACCAGGGTCGTGGGGGATGCCAGCGTCCTGTTCCATGAGAAAACAACCGTTTCTACCCTCTCGGCCGTCACTCTGCCGGAACACACCCTGGGTAGACAGGGGCTGGGGCTGGCGGTGGACATTGGGACCACCACTGTGGCAATGCAGCTCTACCAGCTGGAGACCGGCGCACTTCTGGCGGAGGCTCTTGGAATAAACCGTCAGGACCGCTTCGGCGCCGACGTGATTTCACGGATCGAATCCTCCAACCAGCAGGGCGTCGCTTCCCTTCAGGCGTGCATCCACTGCCAGCTGGAAGAGATGGCTGCCAGTTGCATGCGCCAAGCAGGCACGGACCACCTGGACGCCGCCGTGATCACCGGAAACACCACCATGCTGCACTTCTGGGAGGGACTTGATCCCCGCGGAATTGCAGTGGCCCCCTTTACGCCCGCGTCCCTCTTTGGGTGCACCGGCAGGACTGCCATTGCCGGCATCGCCCCATATCTCCCACCCTGCCTGGGTCCCTATGTGGGCGCCGACATCGTCTGCGCCGTCCTCTCCTCCGGCCTAATGGGCCGGGTGGATGAAACCGCCGTGCTGGCGGACCTGGGGACCAATGGGGAGATCGTCCTCTTCCATCAGGGGCGGCTCTACTGTGCCTCCACCGCCATGGGTCCCGCCTTTGAGGGCGCGGGACTCTCCTGCGGCATGCAGGCCTCCCCCGGCGCCATTAGCACCGTCTCTCCGGGACAGGACGGCTCTCTCACCATTTCTGTGATCGGCGGAGCGGAAGCCCAGGGCATCTGCGGCTCCGGCGCGCTGGACGCTGTGGCCGTGCTGCTGGAGTGCGGTGTCCTGGATGAATCCGGTCTGCTGGAGAAATCCAGTCCTTTGGTCTGTGATCGGAACGGACAGTCCGCCGTGCAGTTTCCCGGCACCTCTGTCTACCTCACACAGAAGGACATCCGCCAGATCCAACTGGCCAAGGCGGCTCTGTGCGCGGGGATCCAGACGCTGCTGGAGACCGCCTCTCTCCAACCGGAACAGGTACATCGACTCTACATTGCCGGCGGCTTCGGCCACTATATGAATTTGGGCAGCGCCGCCCGGATCGGACTCTTTCCGCCCTGTCTGCGGCCCAAGGCCCGTGTCCTGGGCAACGCCGCCCTCGCGGGAGCTGTGACCCTGCTGCTGGATCCATCCTATATGGATATCCTGTCGGATATCACCAGCCGTTCGGAGGAAATCCCCCTGTCCGGCAACAGCACCTTTTCCGACAACTACATTGACCATATCACTTTTGAATCTGAAGAATAAAAGGAGACGAAAAACATGAGCGAAATTCTCAACGAGATCAGCACCTATCTGCAGGCCGGCAAGGCGCCAAAGGTCAAAGAGCTTGTTCAGCAGGCCATTGACGAAGGGATCTCCCCCCAGGACATTCTGGAGGACGGCCTGCTGGCCGGCATGAACGTCATCGGCGGCAAATTCAAGAACAACGAGGTCTTTGTCCCCGAGGTTCTGGTGGCGGCCCGCGCCATGAACAAGGGCATCACGGTGCTGCGTCCCTTGCTGGTCGCTGCCGGCGTGGAGGAAAAGGGCACGGTGATCCTGGGCACCGTCAAGGGCGACCTCCACGATATCGGCAAAAATCTGGTCCGCATGATGATGGAGGGCAAGGGCCTGAAGGTCGTGGACCTGGGCGTGGACGTGCCCGCCTCCGCCTTTGTGGAAGCTGCCAAGGAGCACGGTGCCAAGGTGATCGCCTGCTCCGCCCTGCTGACCACCACCATGGGCGAGATGAAGACTGTGGTGGATGCCGTCAAGGCCTCTGACCTGAATGGCAAGGTAAAGATCATGGTCGGCGGCGCCCCCATCACGGAGAGCTTCGCCCAGTCCATCGGTGCCGATTGCTACACCCCCGACGCCACCGCTGCCGCCGCTGCGGCTCTGGCCTTCTGCGCGGCCTGACTGCGGATTGTTAAGCAAATTCCATCCGGCAACTGTGACCGCCCTGAACCTGCAGTTTGGGGCGGTCTTTCTTCGATAAAA
The DNA here is from genome assembly GCF_000469445.2 of Oscillibacter sp. KLE 1745. Classification (NCBI taxonomy): domain Bacteria; kingdom Bacillati; phylum Bacillota; class Clostridia; order Eubacteriales; family Oscillospiraceae; genus Oscillibacter; species Oscillibacter sp. KLE 1745. The sequence goes on from NZ_KI271715.1 coordinate 5,780, forward strand.
AGAGATGCTTTTTATCACGGCATGTCAGCAACGCAGCGATATTCGCCTCTCTCCGCCTCTGTTCCCCTTAGACCGGAACGGTGCGTTTCATCCCCGCGTTCAGGCACAGATTCTCTGGTGATACGAGAACGCCTCAATCGCCGCATGGGGACTATCTCGCCATGGCGGACACACCCTCACGCCACCTGTCCAGCCGCTGCATATGCCACATCTCAAAAAGGCTAATAATTACAAAAATTCGCAAGTTTCTATAAGAGTTTCGGCCAAAAATCAGGTAAATTATAATCAGAAAGCCTCTTACAGGCGCTCTCCATATTAATTGACAAAGGGGTAAGAGTATGAAACGCAATATGAAGCAGTGGGTGCAGGAGGTCCTCGACGCTCCTGTCAAGCGCGCCATGCCGGTCCTGTCCTTCCCGGCCATCCAACTGATGGACATCACTGTGCGGGACCTGATCTCCAGCAGCGACCTTCAGTCCAAGGGCATGAAGATGGTGGCCGACCGGGTGCCCGCCGCCGCCGCTGTGAGTCTGATGGACCTTTCTGTGGAAGCAGAATGCTTCGGCTCTCAGATCCGTTTCTCTGATGACGAGGTCCCCACTGTGGTGGGCGCGCTAGTGTCCTCTGCCGAGGAAGTGGACGCCCTGAAGGTCCCCGCTGTCGGCGCCGGCCGCACAGGCATCTACATCGAATCCATTGAGAAGGCCATGAAGCTGATTGAAGACCGTCCCGTCTTTGCCGGTGTGATCGGCCCCTTCTCCCTGGCCGGCCGCCTGATGGACGTGACCGAGGCCATGATCTACTGCTATGAGGAGCCAGAGATGGTATCCGCCCTGATGGACAAGGTGACCGAGTTCCTGATCGCTTACTGCTCCGCCTACAAGCAGGTGGGTGCCAACGGCGTGGTGCTGGCCGAGCCTCTGGCAGGCCTCCTGTCCCCTGCCCTGGCGGAGGAGTTCTCTGCCCCCTATGTGAAGAAGATCGTGGAAGCAGTCCAGAGTGACGACTTCCTGGTGGTCTATCACAACTGCGGCAATGCTGCCATCCAGATGATCGACTCCATCCTGGACACCGGCGCCGCCATGTTCCACTTCGGCAATGCCATCTCTATGAAGGAAATGCTCGAGCACATTCCCGCCGACAAGATCGCCATGGGCAATGTGGACCCCGCAAGACAGCTGCGCAACGGCACGCCCGCGTCTGTCCGGGAGGAAACCCTGCGGATCATGGGCGAGTGCTGCAATCACCCCAACTTCGTCATCTCCACCGGCTGCGATGTGCCTCCCATGTCTCCCTGGGCCAATATCGACGCTTTCTTCCAGGCTGTGGACGAGTTCTACAAAAACAAGTAAAATTATCGCCTATAAAGCACTGCCCGCCGCGCAAACAGCGCAGCGGGCAGTGCTTCTGTGTTCCGGCCGGGGAGGACAGTCCGCGGCCGCTTTTGCCGGATACAGCCGGGGCAGTACCGGCGGGCCGGCTGGCACCCCGTCACCACCCCCGGTCCCGGGGGTCCAGAGTCCCCTCCGCCGCGTACAAAAGCGCGTTGCAGATGGCCGCGGCCACAGTGCTGCCCCCCTTCCGGCCCAGAGCCACGATGGCGGGCACCCCGCACTGGCGGCAGATGTCCAGCAGCCGTTCCTTACTTTCCACCACATTGACAAAGCCCACCGGAACTCCGATGACCAGCGTGGGACGGGCGCCCTCTCCCAGCAGTTGGGCGATTTTCAACAGTGCAGTGGGGGCGTTTCCCACCGCCAGAATCGCCTGGGGGGCCGCCGCCACTGCCCGTTCCATGGACACCAGTGCCCGGGTAGTCCCGCGTCTCCGGGCCTCCTGCGCTATGTCCGGGTCCGCCATATAACACACGGCCCTGCCGCCCAGCCGCTCCAGTGCGGCGCGGCTGACACCGGAGCAGGCCATATGGGTATCCGTTACGATCACACCGCCCCGGCGGAGATACTCCACCCCCTGTTGGGCGGCATTGGGCGTAAAGTGCAGGGTTTTGGCAAAGTCAAAGTCCGCAGTCGCATGAATCACCCGCTGGACCACGCTTCCCTCCGCGCCCTCCGGCAGGGTGAGTCCCTGCTCCTCCAGCTCCTGCCGGATGATGGCCATGCTGGTGCGTTCGATATCCGCTGGTCTTGTGTGGGTCAGGCTCATTTTCCGCCGCCTCCTTCTTTCAAAATCCGATAGATCTGCTCCATGTCTATGGCATTTCGCAGCCCCTCCGCCAGCAGGTCATACTGGCGTGCCTGATAGTCCCGGTACAGCTCCGGAGCGGCGGAGCCGGGGTCGATCCCCTTCCTGCCGCAGAGCCAGCGGGCCAGCCTGTCTGTCAGCGCCCCGCTGTCAAAAAGTCCGTGGAGATAGGTGCCCAGCACATTTCCCTGCCGGCATCCGTCTTCCAAACCGCTCTCCAGGCGGCAGAACGGCTCTCCCCGGACCTGCGTCAGCCCCATGTGGATCTCATATCCATCCAGCGCCGCGCCCCCCAGGGGGCCGCCGGTGGTCTCGGCCCGCACCCGGGTCCGGATCTTCTCCGGGGCGAACACCGTGCTGCAGGGCAAGAGGCCCATGCCCTTGATCCGGCGAAGGGTCCCCTCCACGCCGTCCGGGTCCTCCAGGACCTCTCCCAGCATCTGGTAACCTCCGCAGATGCCCAGCACCGGTGTACCGACGGCGGCCAGCTTCAGGATCGCCGCCTCCAAGCCGCTCTCCCGAAGCCAGATCAGGTCTGCCGTGGTGCTCTTGGTCCCGGGCAGGATCACAAGGTCCGGATGGCGTAGTTCCTCGGTCCGCCCCACATAGCGGACACCGAGGGCAGGATGGCTCTCCAGCGGGGCAAAATCCGTAAAATTAGAGATGCGGGGCAGGTGGATCACCGCGATGTCCACCGGGCTGCGGCTGTCCTTCTGCGCCAGACGGGGGGAGAGGGAGTCCTCATCCTCCAGATCCACCGCAAGATAGGGTACCACCCCCAGCACAGGGATGCCCGCCCGCTCCTCAAGCTCCCGCAGGCCCGGCCGCAGAATCTCCGGGTCGCCCCGGAACTTGTTGATGAGAAGGCCCCTGATCCGCCGCCGCTCCTCCGGCTGCAGCAATGCCACTGTCCCGTACAGCTGGGCGAACACGCCGCCCCGGTCGATGTCCCCCGCCAGCAGCACCGGTGCGTTCACCTGCTCTGCAAGGCCCATGTTCACAATATCCTCCGCCCGCAGATTGATCTCCGCCGGACTTCCGGCTCCCTCGATGACCACAATGTCGTACTGGGAGGCCAGGGAGTCATAGGCCGCCAGGATCTCCGGCAGCAGCTGCCGCTTGTACCGGAAATATTCACGTGCCGTCATCTGTCCCCGGATCTCTCCGTTCACGATGACTTGGCTGCCGGTGTCGCTGGAGGGCTTGAGAAGAACGGGATTCATACGCACGTCCGGCTCCAGTCCGGCGGCCGCCGCCTGCATCACCTGCGCGCGGCCCATCTCCAGCCCGTCCGCGGTCACATAGCTGTTCAGCGCCATATTCTGGCTTTTGAAAGGTGCCACAGTGTAGCCGTCCTGCCGGAAAATCCGGCACAGCCCGGCGCACAGCACACTTTTGCCGGCCCCGGACATGGTCCCCTGGACCATGATGCACTTCGCTCTGCTCATTTCACAATCTCCTCCAATGCCTCCATCAGGCGCTGATTCTGCCGTCGGGTCCGCACTGCCGTGCGGTACCAGGTCTCATCCAATCCTATATAGTTGGCGCAGCTGCGCAGCAGGATCCCCCTCCGGGCAAGAGGTTCTCCCAGAGATACGGGACTTTGAAAGAGCAGATAGTTGGCCTCGCCGGGCACCACCCGCAGTCCCAAGGTTCCCAGACGCTTTGCCAGCCAGGGCCTCTCCCGCCTCACCAGAGAACGGACCCGCTCCCGATAAGCCGTCTCCCTGAGGGCCGCCGCGCCCGCCGCCTGGGCCGGAACAGACACCGACCAGGGCTGTCCCGCAAGATACATCCTCTCCAGCAGCGCCCGGTCGGCACACAGGGCATATCCCAGGCGGATGCCCGCCATGGCGTAGAGCTTCGTGAACGCCTTCAGGATCAGGAGATTGGGATACGCCTCCAGTTCCCCCTTCAGGGTGTGGGACTCCGGATCGTCCAGCAGATCCCCGAAGCACTCGTCCAAAACCAGCCGCGTCCCCGTCTCCCGGCAGCGCCGCAGAATCCGCAGCAGCAGGGGACGGCCCGCAGTCACGCCGGTGGGGTTGTTCGGCTCACAGAGGAATACCAGGTCCGTCTCCGGGGTGATGGCGTCCAGGACCCCCTCTTCCAGCCGGAAATCTCTCTTCTCAGGCAGGGACCACGTCTTGACAGCGCATCCCACGGACTGCAGGGCCGCGCCGTACTCGGAAAAGGTAGGGGCCGTCACCAGGGCCTGCCGGGGCCGGAGTGCCCACACCACCCGGAAAATCAGCTCCGCCGCCCCATTTCCGCACAGGATCTGCTGGGGCGGCACAAGCTCATACTCGGAAATGGACTCCCGCAGTGCCCGGCAGAGAGGGTCCGGATACCGGTCCATCTGCCCCGCTGCCTGCCGGACAGCCGCACGCACGCCCCCGGGAACGCCCAGCGGGCTGATGCTGGCAGAGAAGTCCAGAGGAAGTTTCCCTCTCTCGCTCAGGAATCCGGCCCAGTCTCCGCCGTGTGTCAACAGTTCACTCATCATATCCCTCCCAGGATGACCGCCGCGCGGATGCCCGCGCACGCCGCCAGCAGCAGCCCGCCGGCAAAGGCCATGGTGCGGCCCGCCCGGCGGATGTCCTCCGGCTCCGCGGAGCGCAGCGCATCCCCGATGGTCGGCTTCTCATACCGCTGCCCGAAATACCAGGCAGGTCCCGCCAACTGGATTCCCAAAGCCCCGGCACAGGCGGACTCCGTCTGCGCTGAATTGGGACTGGCGTGGCAGCGCCTGTCCCGCCGCCAGATCCGGAAGGCTCCGGCGGCACTCTGGCCGGTAAGGCCCGCCCCGGCTATCCAGAACAGCGCCGCGATGCGGGCGGGCAGGTAATTGGCAGCGTCGTCCAGCCGGGCCGCCCGCCGGCCGAAGTACAGATACCGCTCGTTTTTATACCCCACCATGCTGTCCATGGTGTTGACGGCCTTATAGGCCAGCGCTAGGGGCGCGCCGCCGAGGAACATATACAGAAGGGGCGCTGCCACACCGTCGCAGAAATTCTCCGCCACAGTCTCCACTGCCGCCCGGATGACGCCCTCCGCCGTCAGGCGGTCTGTGTCCCGGCCCACGATGCGCCCCACCGCAGCCCTGGCCGCAGGAAGATTCTCCCGTTCCAACTGCCTTTGGACCGCCGCGCTCTCCTGCAGCAGCCCCCGCATCGCCAGGGCCTGCCAGCACCAGAGCGTCTGGACAGCGAAACAGAGCGCCGGATGGATGCACAGGGCCAGGAAGCACACGCCGCCGCAAAAGGCCAGCGTCCCAAGCGGCAGCAGTGCCGCCAGAATGGTCCCCGCAGCGATCTCTCCTCCCGGGGTGGGAGGGAATCTCCGCCGGAGGGTGCCCTCCGCCCTGGAGATGATCTTTCCCATCAGCACCACCGGGTGGGGCATCCACTCCGGATCTCCCAGCAGCAGATCCAGGAGAAAGCCGCACACCGCAGCTCCAAGAATCAGCATCGCTCTCCGCCTTTCCCATACCAAAGCTCCCCTGTGAGTTGCAGGGCGTGTTCCCGTCTCCAGAGCCCCTTGTCCGTCTCCAGCGCAAACCCACCTCCGCAGGGGGCCGTCCACTGGAAATACGGCCGCCCGGGCCGGGCGAATGTCTCCAACGCCGCCATCAGCACACCGCCGTGGGCCACGACGACAACCCACTCCTCGCTCCGGGCGAGCGTGGCATCCATCAAATCAGAAAATGCCTCCCGCACCCGGCGGCAGAACTGTCCACGGCTCTCCCCCCCGGGGCAGGTCCCCTCGCAGCCGCCCTCCACCCAGGCCCGGTAGGCCGCGTCATGCTCCATCTCCTTGTAATTGCGCCCTTCAAAGGCCCCGAAGTCCATCTCCCGGAACCCCTCCACAGGCACCTGGCGGGCGTGGGGAAAGAGCAGCTCTGCCGTGCGGCGCGCCCGGCTCAGCGGCGAGACGTAGACGGTCTCCGGTGCCTCTTCCACAGGCCGCAGCTCCTCCTCTCCCATCTGAGAGAGCGGGATGTCCCGCAGGCCCTGATAGCGTTGCTCATCGTTATAGGCCGTGCGCCCATGACGCAGCAGATACACTCTCATCCCAAAGCCCCCTTGAGCACGGTGGGAATCCCACAAAATACCCGCACAACAGTTTGTGCACGCTGCGCCAGCAGGCAGCTGAGGCGGCCAGCCGCCTCCCGGGCGGCCCGCTCCGCCGGATCGGCAGGCACCACGCCCCCTCCCACCTCCGTGGCGATGACTACAGGGTAGTCGCTCAGCCGCCGGGCAAGGGCCTCCAGGTCCTCCGCGTTCGGGGCCAGGTCCTGCACGTCCCAGACAGCCTTTTTCTCCAGTTCCTCACGGCTCCAGCCCAAAAGCCCCATCGCCGCCTGCCGCTTTCCGGCAAACAGCGGTCCGGTAATGAATATCATAGCAGCTCCTCCACCTGCTGGCAGACCACCAACGCCGCCAGCATCCAAAATTCCGCCCTCTGCATAAACCAGCCGGCCAGGTCGCCTGTAATCCCGCCGAATTTGGCCCGGGCGGTGCAGCTGTAGTGCCACATCACCACCGCGGCCGCGGCCGTCATAGCAGCGCCGGGCACGGTGCCTAGGACCCACATCAGCACTCCGGTCAGAAGCACCGTGGCCGCCAGGATGATTCGCGCCCGCCCCCGGTGGGCGGCGGAAGCAAACGTATGGGCCAGCCCCGTGTCCTTGGCCAGCGGAAAGGCCGTGATGGCAACCCCCGACATGGCCCGGGAGAGGACGAAGGACAGTCCCATACACAATGCAGCCGGTCCCGTGGGATCCACAGCGGTACAGAGCGCAAAATACCCCACGAAATAGGTGCACAGGCGAATGATGGCAAAGGCACCGCAGTGAGAATCCGACAGGATCTCCCGGCGCCGCTCCGGGGGGGCGTGACTTGCCAGTGCGTCGCTGGTATCGGCATAGCCATCCAGGTGGATGCCGCCCGTCACCACCACCGGCAGCAGGCACAATCCCGCGCCCCGCAGCAGCTCCGGCAGGGCCAGGCGGCAGCAAAGAGCCGCCCAGCACCACCACAGTGCCCCCAGCACCAGCCCCACCAGGGGAAAGGCGCACATGGCATAGCGCATGTTCCGCTGGTTCCAGACAGGCTGCGGCACCGGCAGCGCCGAGAACATGGAGAAGGCCACGGCGGCGGTCTCCAGGATCAGCATCGCTCTCCCCCCTTGTAGTAGATCGGAACCCCGCAGGACACCTCGCAGACAGAGTCCGCCCAGGCCGCCAGGGTCCGGTTGACCTCTCCCAGCAGCCGTAGGTACTCCAGCGTCCCCTCGCCATATTGACTGCCGCCGGAGAACACCTCATTGGAGACCACGATCAGCTCCCCGCACTGGCAGCGCAGGGCGTCCGCGCCCCGCAGGACCGCCTCCAGCGCCGACGCGGGAGTGTCCCCCGGCCGGAACAGCTCGTTGGCGCACAGATTTCCCATGCACTCCAGCAGAGCCGTGCTCCCCGTGGGAATGGACAGGTTCCTGAGATTCCGGTAGCACTCCACCGTCACAAAGCCTCGGCCGGCCCGGATCTGCCGGTGGCGGTCGATGCGCCGCAGACACTCTTCATCAAAGGGCTCCATGGTGGCGATGTAGATCCGGGGCCTGCCGGGGGAGCGCACCGCCAGTTCCTCTGCCCAGGCGCTCTTTCCGCTGGCGGAGCCGCCTACCACAAGCGTCATCATGGCTGACCTCCCAAAGGCTGATAGGCCTCGATCCCCGTCTCGTCGAAGGTGCTGCTGCCCTGGTACACCGCCAGAGCCATGTCCAGCAGGGGGATGGCTGCCACGGCGCCGGTGCCCTCTCCAAGGTGCATACCCGCCGTGATCAGCGGGCGCTTGCCCAGGACCTCCAGCAACAGGCGGCTCGCCGGCTCCTGGGAGACATGACTCGCCACCATGGCTTTGGCAGAGTTTGGACACAGCCTCTCCGCACACAGAGCCGCAGCGGAACTGATTACTCCGTCGATTAGCACCGGGATGCCGTACAGCGCGCCGCCCAGGAATATCCCGCACAGTCCCGCAATGTCAAAGCCGCCCAATTTGCTCAGCACATCCAGAGGGTCCTCCGGGTCGGGCCGGTTCACTGCAATTGCCCGGCGGATCACCTCGATCTTCCGCCGGAGGCCCTGGTCCGACAGTCCGGCGCCCCGGCCGGTCAGCTCCTGGACCTGCCGGCCTAAAAGCATACAGGCAACCGCGCTGGAGGTGGTGGTGTTTCCGATGCCCATCTCTCCGGTGGCCAGCAGACGGCATCCCTGCTCCTGCTGTTCCCGGACCAGCTCGATTCCGGTGAGCACCGCCTGCTCGGCCTGACGGCGGGTCATGGCGGGTCCCACGGAGATATCCTGGGTTCCGTTGCCCATCCGGCGGTCCAGCAGGCCAGGAAGGCCGGAAAAGTCCAGGATTCCCATGTCCACCGGCACCACACGGCAGCGAGCCACCTTCGCCATCATGCAGACAGAGCTGCGTCCGGCGGCCAGATTCCCCGCCACTGCCGCTGTGACGGAGCTGGGGGACTGGGTGACCCCCTGGGCCACCACCCCGTTGTCGGCGCACAATACCAGCAGTGCCCGGTGGCTGAAATCCACTGCGGCACTCCCCGTAAGGGCGGCCACGTTCTCCACCACCGTCTCCAGAAATCCCAGTCCTCCCAGGGGCTTTGCACAGGCGCTCCAGCGTCGGTGGGCCTCCTCCCGGGCCCCCTGGTCCTCAGGTCCAATCTTCTCCACAACTTCCCGCAAGTTCATACCCTATTCTCCGCTCCTTTCCATATCGCTCCGCCGCGGCGACAAACCGCTCCGCCATCTGCGGGCTGCTTGCAAAATACAGGTGTGGGAACCCTGCGTACAGCGTCGGGGACGCAAACCCGCACTGCCAGCTCCGGCCTGTCCCCGTTTTTTCTGCTTTAAAAGCTCCGCCGTTATGAGAGCTGTCCCAATGGTGAAACTCATGGACCGGCACCTGCTCTCCCGGGCGGAAGAGCAGGCTCTCCTCCTGTGCTGTGAGCACGGCATAACCAAAGCGCACCAGCTTCCCTGTGGGGAACCCCTCCCCAGGCAGCAAGCCGGCCATCGGCCACGGATGTCCCTGAGCGTCCTGCAGAGCCCGTCCCAGATATAAAAAGCCGCCGCACTCCGCCACTGTGGGCATGCCATTCTCCACCGCAGCGCGGATCTGCGCCCGCATGGCGCTGTTTTGTGCCAGGGCCGCGGCATGCAGCTCCGGGTATCCCCCCGGCAGATACAGTCCGCAGCTCCCCTCCGGGATGGCCCGGTCCCGGAGGGGGCTGAAAAACAGCAGCCGCGCGCCAGCCCGGGCCAGGGTCTCCAGCGTCTCGGCATAGGTAAAGCAAAACGCCTCGTCCCGGGCCACTGCAATGGCGGTTCCATGTCCGGGCACCGGCGGCGCGGGATCTCCCGGCCAATCCGGCCCGCTGAACAGTTCCAGCAGCCGATCCAGATCCACATGCCTCTCCAGCGCGTCGGCCAGCAGCCCGATCCGCGCCCGCAGATCCTGGATTTCACCGGCAGCGTACAGCCCCAGATGGCGGCTGGGGACCTCCGCCCGCTCCTCCCGGGGCAGGCACCCCAGCACCGGCAGGCCCGTCTCCCGCTCCAGCATCGGAGCAAGGTGGCGGCACAGTTCCGGCCGGCACTGGTTGAGCAGGATTCCCCTCAGGCGGCTGTTCTCCCGGAAGCTCTGAAGCCCCCGGATCTGCGCGGCCAGCGTCAGCCCCGCGCCGCCGGTGCGCACCACCAGCAGCACCGGCAGCTCCAGGGCATCCGCCACCTGCCAGACGCTGGCCTGATCCGTGCCGCCCACGCCGTCGTACAGGCCCATGGCCCCCTCGCACACCGCCGCCCCGCGGCCCCGGCACCACTGGTCAAAGAGATTCTTCATGGCCGCCCTCTCCGTGAAGAACAGGTCCAGATTATGGCTCTCCACACCCAGTACGGAGCGGTGAAACATGGGATCGATATAATCCGGCCCGCATTTGAAGGCGCAGGGGTCCAGCCCCCGGCGCCGCAGCGCCGTCAGAAGCGCGCAGGTGACGGCGGTCTTTCCAGAGGAGGATGCCGGGGCGGACACCATCAGCCGGATCACGGTTCTTCTCCCGCAGGCGCCTTCGCGCAGATGAGGAAAACCGGGTTGGCAGCCGTCAGAAGATGATACCTCCCCGCCGCCCTGGTATGGCTCACCGCGATCTGGCATACCTCCGCCTCCCGTCCCGCAGCTGTCAGGGCCGCAGTAGCCGCGGCCAGCGTCTCCAGAGTGACAGCGGAGACGCAGATGCGGGCCGCCGGATTCCGCTCCATCGCAGCCGTCAGGATGTCTGCCAGCTCTCCGCCGCTGCCGCCCACAAATACTGCGTCCGGCGCGGGCAGCCCGGCCAGGGCCTCCGGCGCGCGCCCAGGCACCACAGTGAGGTTCCAGGCGCCGAACCGCTCCCGATTCTGCCGGATCAGGCCGCAGGCCTCGGGCTGGCGCTCCACAGCATATACCCGGCCCCGCCGGGCCGCCAGGGCCATCTCCACGCAGACACTTCCAGTGCCGGCCCCCACATCCCAGACGGTGTCCCCGGGCCGAATGGCCAGCTTCGCCAGGGCAGCGGCGCGAACCTCCTGCTTCGTCATGGGAACATTGCCCCGCAAAAAGGCCTCGTCCGCAAATCCAGGGGTGCGCCGGACAGCGGACGGTTCCGCCGCCTCCGCCAGCAGCACCGAGAGCGAGTCAAATTTCCTGTGGGAAAACGACCCCGCCGTCCCGCACACCACACGCTCGTCCGGATAGGAGAGGCGTTCCCCCACCGTTACCGGAAGGCCGCCCAGTCCCGCCTCCGCAAAGGCCTGGCACAGGCGGGCGGGTCCATCAGCGCCGCCGGTGAGGAAGAAGGCCGGGCGGCCGTCCATCACGGCAGGCACAGGGTCGCAGTCCGTACCGTGGGCAGAGCACAGATTCCAATCCTGCCAGGGTCTGCCCAGGCGGGCTGCCAGCAGCTGCACGCTAGAGATTCCGGGGAGCACGCGGATATCCTCCCCCCCCATCTCCCGCAGGCGGCGCAGCAGCTGGCTGGCACCGGAGTGGATCCCTGTGTCTCCGCTGAAGAGCACACAAGGCCGTTGTGCCCCCTCAAGGTGCAGCAGCTCCAGAATCTCCTCCGTGCGGACCGCCGCCCTCCGGCGGGAGGTACATCCCTCCGGCAGGTCCTCCAGCAGCCGGGACGCGCCGATCAGAAGGTCCGCCTGCAAAAGAGCCTGCCTCCCCTCCTCCGTAAGCGTGGCTGCACTGCCGCAGCCCATGCCCACCAGTGTCAGCGTCATCTCATCATCTCCTCGCACAGTTTTACAATAGATGCCAGATCCTCTCCCTGATCCTCCGGGCGGCACAGCACGATCAGCTCCGCTCCCGTAGTCTCCGCCGCCCGGGCCTTTTCTGGGAATCCCCCAGCGGTGCCGCCGTCCTTGGTGACCACCCAAGCGATGTGGTACTGGCGAATTAACGCCTCGTTAAGTTCCTGGGAGAAAGGTCCCTGCATGGCCAGAATGTTCCGGTGGGGGATGCCCGCGGCCTCACAGGCCGAAAGGCTCTCATGGCTGGGCAGGACCCGGGGATAAAGCCGCTGCGGCTCAATGGCGGAAAAAGCCCCCAGCTCTTTGCTGCCGGTGGTCAGCAGGATGTTGCCCCGCTCCTGCGCCAGCAGAGCGGCGGCGGCAGGCGCGTCCGCCACCTGGATCCCGTCTGCAGCGCTCTCCCGACGCAGCAGACGCCGCAGAGGCACGCCCGCGGCGTCACAGGCATCCCGGAGAGTCCGGGAGATATTTTCCGCGTAAGGGTGCGTAGCGTCGATGCACAGGTCCGCTCCCTCCAGCAGCGAGAGGATCGCCGTCCTGTCCTTCCGTCCGGTCAGCACCGTGATCCCGGGGGCTTTCCCCTGCTCCTCCCGGCCGTATTCGGTGGCCACACACACCAGCACCTGCGCTCCCCGCTCTGCCAGAAGGTGCGATATCTCCCGCCCCTCTGTGGTGCCGCCGAAAATCAGAATGTTCATCTCTGGCGATACCCCCGGGGAGTCACCATATGGCCCTCCGCCAGGATGGTGGTGGAGGAGCCCACAAAGACCGTGGTGAACATGTCCACCTGCTCCTCCCGCAGCTCCCGCAGCGTCAGCAGGCGGGACTCCTGCCCCTCCCGGCCGATGTTGCGCACCCAGCCGCACACCGTGTCTCCGGACCGATGGCGCAGCAATATCTCACAGGCCCGGCGCAGATAGTCCCGCCGCTTGCGGGAGGCGGGATTGTACAGGCACAGGGCAAAGTCCCCAGCGGCGGCGCACTCCAGCCGCCGGCTGATAGTTTCCCAGGGCGTCAGCAGATCCGACAGGGAGACCACACAGAAGTCGTGCCCCAGCGGCGCACCCAGCACCGCAGCGCCGGAAAGTGCCGCAGTGATCCCCGGCACCACTGCCACCTCTACCTCCGGGTAGTCCCGGGCCAGCTCCAGAAGGGGCCCCGCCATACCGTAGACCCCCGCGTCTCCACTGCACACCAGGGCGGTGGTCCGGCCGCTCCGGGCGCTCTCCAGCGCCCAGCGGCAGCGTTCCAACTCCTGGGTCATGGGGGTGGTGAACACCTCTTTTTCAGGATACAGGGGCGCTACAAGATCCACATACACCCCATAGCCGCACAGCACATGGGCCTCATCCAGGGCGCTGCGCGCCTCGGCGGTGAGGCAGCGACTGTCCCCGGGACCCAGCCCCACTACATACACTTTACGCATTCGTCCATCTCCAATCCAGGGAAACCGGCCGCAGGGCTACCGCCATGGTGATGCCGTCTCCTGCGTGTTTTCCCGTCCAGATAGCGCCCCCTGCAGCCAGGGCGGCGCTTCGTTCACATACATTGTCCGTCCCGGTGACGCGCCTGACAAACTCGGAGGCAGTGAAAGTCCCCTCCACTGCCATGAGCTGGCTGGTAGAATAGGCCGCTAGCGGCCACCCCCGGGAGGCGCAGAAGGTCAGAAGCCCCGGCTCCGCCGCCTTGAGATCGATGGTAGCCGCAAGGACCACCGCCTCCGGCCACAGCCCGGTCTCTCTGCACAGGGCTGAAAAGGCCGCCTCCAGAGTTTCCTGTGAGGTGCCCCTCCTACAGCCGACCCCCAGGACCGCCACCCGGGGCACCAGCGAAAGGGCTCTGCCATCTCCCCGGCCCACATCCACCCTCACGTGACATCCTTCCTCTCCGGTCAGGAGCACGCCCTCCGGGGGCGTCCCTGACACAGGCCAGCGGGAGAAGACGCGGATGCTCTCCCCCCGCAGCACCCGGGAGGAGATCTCCTTGATCTTACCGGGCTCTGTCACAACGCACCCCTGACGGCGCGCCCACTCGTCCACAGCAAAGGCGTGCCGGAGATCTGTGGCGGTGGTGATCACCGCTTCCGCACCGCAGATCCGGGCGATCTCCCTGGCCAGATCGTTGGCGCCGCCCAAGTGCCCGGAGACTACCGGCACAGCATAGCGTCCCGATTCATCCACAGCCACCACCGCCGGGTCTACAGCCTTGCTCTGCAGGCAGGGAGCAATTGCCCGCACAGCGATGCCCACAGCCCCCACAAAGACCAGTGCCTGACAGCCTGTCTGGAAGGCGTCCCGGGTCCAATTCTCCAGGGAAATTCCCTGGCCCGCCCCAATCCTCGTCAGTGTACCTCCCAGTCCCCGGTGCAGCCGCTCCGCCAGGGCGGCGCCCCGGTCGGTAAAGGCGGCGAAGGCGATATCCCGCCCGCTCACGGCCTCCCCTCCCGGAATTCCGTGGTAAAGGCCGGGTCATACAGCTTACTGCGTCTGTAGGCATCTCCCAGGAAATCCCCCACCAGCACCAGGGCAGTTTTGCGAATGCCCGCCTCCTGCGCAGTGCGGGCCAGCGTCCCCACGGTACAGCGGACCACTTTCTCCTCCGGCCAGGTGGCCTTGTACACCAGGGCCGCCAGGGTCTCCGCCATGTAGGCTCCCCCCCGGAGCAGCTCCTCCTGGACCTTATCCAGCATCCCCGCAGAGAGGAACAGCACCAGGGAGGCCCCATGAGACGCCAGGGAGGCCAGATTCTCCCCCTCCGGCACCGGGGTCCGGCCGGCCATGCGGGTGATGATCACGCTCTGGCTGACGTCCGGGAGCGTATATTCGGCCCCGAGAGCCGCTGCCGCGCCGCAGAAGCTGGAGACGCCCGGCGTGTCGTCATAGGGGATGCCACGGCTGTCCAGCGCGTCCATCTGCTCCCGGATGGCCCCATACAGGCACGGGTCCCCGGTGTGGAGCCGGACAGTGTTCTTCTTCTCCCGTTCCGCCCGCTCCATGACCTCCAGGACATCCTCCAGAGTCATCTCCGCGCTGTTGTAGATCTCACAGTCCTCCCCCGCCATCTTCAGAAGCGCCGGGTTCACCAGGCTCCCGGCATAGATGATTACATCGGCGGAGCGCAGCAGCTCCGCCCCCCGCAGGGTGATCAGGTCCGGGGCGCCGGGGCCGGCGCCGACAAAGTGCACCATACGTTCATCTCCTCACAATCAATGTGGCAAAATAGCCTGTGTGTTCCGGCGGCCTCTCCCGGGAAAGGTCCGGGTACACCGCCTCGCCCGGCATGCCGCAGTTCTCCACCAGCATACTCTCCACCAGAAGGCCGCGGCTCTCAAGGCTGTGCAGGATCGCCGGGAGCTGCTGGCCGGATTTCATCAGCACCTTCGTGCCCGGCAATGCCAGGGCAGCCTCCGTGTCGGCACTGCCCGGCAGGATGTGTAGCCCCTGGTTCATCTCCGTCAAGCTCACCCCCAGCCTGGCCGCCGACGCGCAGAAACTGGGGACCCCGGCAATCATCACCGTCTCATAGCCCTGCCCCCGCAGAAGCTCCGCAAGATACGAGCAGGTGGCGTAGATGGACACGTCCCCCAGGTTCAGCATGGCCACATCCTCTCCCCGGTCCAGGAACTCCGCCACCGTGCGGGCCGCCCTCTGGTGGGTCTGCTCCAGCACAGCGGGATCCCGGTTCATGGAAAAGGAGAGGGGCACCACGGTCTTCCCCTTGAGGTCCACCGCCCCGGCAGCGATGCGCAGGGCCAGCATCTCGCCGTTTTTCGTCTGGGGCGCGGCCACAACACGGCACCGCTCCAGAAGCCGCACCGCCTTCAACGTCATCAGCTCCGGATCGCCGGGGCCCACGCCCACTCCATAAAATACTCCCTTTCTCATGCGCTCCTCCATCTTGACAAAAGTTCCTCTGCCTGGCGGGTCTGCCCCAGCAGGCCGTATTCGTTGGAAAACATCACCGCGCCCACCTGGAAGACACCGCCTGCCCGCCGCTCCAGATGGGTCTGAATGGCGGCCATCAGGCTGGCCATCACCGGCCGGCGGAGTCCGGCCTCCTCCAGAAGAGCGATTCCGGCGTCCACTGTGGCAACCTCCATCAGTCGGCGGCACAGTACCTGATCCGCCCCCTGGACTGCGGCATGGGCCACCAGGATCTCCATCCGGCAGTCCGCCAACCGGGAGTGGGTGTTCATCACCCCGCCAGCCACTTTGACGAGCTTTCCCGCATGGCTCACCACCACCACGGCGGAAAAGCCCTCTCCCCCGGCCATATCCAGCGCCTCCCCCAGGAAGTTGGAGCACTTGACACATGGGACGCCGGGCAGCTCCAGCCCGCTCCGGCACAGAAAATCCAGTCCGTAATTTCCGGGGGTCAGCAGCAGGCGGTCCGCGCCATAGGCTCTGGCCTGCCGCAGCTCCACGCCGATGGTGTCCACAAGGGCCTGCTGGCTCATGGGTTCCACCACGCCGGAGGTTCCCAGGATGGAGAGTCCCCCCTCAATTCCCAAGTGAGGGTTGAAGGTCCGCCGGGCCAGTTCCTCGCCGCCGGGGATGCGGATCACCACCCGGATGCCGCCGTTATAGCCGGCGGCCCGGCACTCCCGCTCCACAGCGGCGGCAATCATCTGTCTGGGCACATGGTTGATCGCGGCGGCGCCCACAGGCTGGTCCAGCCCCCGGCGCGTCACCCGGCCGACGCCCTCTCCCCCGTCAATCTCCACCCCGGCGGCGATACGGGCCACGTCGGCAAAGATCAGGCACCCGTGGGTCACGTCAGGGTCATCGCCGCCGTCTTTTTCCACCGCGCAGGAGGCGCAGTCCCCCTTCAGGGCCTGCCGGAGCAGCGGGGCCTCCACCTCCAGGCCCTTAGGTGTCACCAGCGCCGCGGTCTGTGGAGGGGACCCGGTCAGAAGAAAACGGGTGGCTCCGGCTGCGGCCAGGGCGGCGCAGGTGCCGGTGGTATACCCCTGCCGCAGCCATTTCTGTCCGCTGCGGATGTAATGCTCAAAGGCCATCTGCCGTCTCCCTCCGCAGCACCTGCTCCAGATGGCGGCAGTACATCTCCTGTACGCCCCGCAGCTGACCCAGGCCCTGCATCTCGCAGCGCAGGCGGTATCCCTCCGCCTCCAGCCGGGTGCGCCAGCTATCCTCCGGGCCGGCCATATCGTTGAGGGCATGGTCCCCGGCCACCAGCATCAGCGGTGCCAGGCGGATCCTTCTCCGCCCGCTCCTCCGGAGCTGAGCGGACACCTCCTCATAGGCGGGCCAGCCCTCCACGGTGCCAACTAGAACATCCTCACGGCCCTGGATTTGGAACACCGTCTGCAGTGCCGCATACATGACATTCGCGAAGTGGTCCGTTCCATGTCCAAAG
This sequence comes from Oscillibacter sp. KLE 1745, assembly GCF_000469445.2. Classification (NCBI taxonomy): domain Bacteria; kingdom Bacillati; phylum Bacillota; class Clostridia; order Eubacteriales; family Oscillospiraceae; genus Oscillibacter; species Oscillibacter sp. KLE 1745. The sequence goes on from NZ_KI271715.1 coordinate 22,725, forward strand.
AGCACCAGGGCTTCATCCTCCTGCGCCGGCCAGGCTGCCGACAGGACCTGCGCAAGCTGCCGCAGGTCGTCAGTGCCGCCCAGCAGGGGCGGCCCCAGCGTCAGCGCCGCGAAACGGTCCTTCCAGGGGGCCATCTCCCGGCAGATCTTTTCGTACTCATTGCCAAAGAGAATGTGGGTGGGCTGAACCAGCACATCCTCCACTCCCTGCTCCGCGAGCTGTTCCAGGGCGCCGGACACGCCCGGGATCTCCTCTCCCCGGGCGGACAGGAGCCGGCGGATGATCGTACTGGTGAAAGCCCGGGCCAGACGGCGGTCTGGTGCCGTCCGCTTCAGGGCCGCCTCTACCGCCTCAATGCTCCCGCGGGCCTCCGGCACACTGGTCCCGAAGCTGACACACAGCAGTGCTTTTTTCATGTCCCTTCCTCCCTTTTTGCCGTCCCGGCCAGCAGGCGGGCGGCGGTCTCGAATTCCTCCAGGGTCCTGGGGAGCGGCTCAAGCCCCAGCGCCTCTCCGGCCCGGAACAGGACGGGCTGCTCCAGGCCGCAGCCCTCCAGCAGCTCTCTGTCCCGGAACAGGTTCTCGGGGGGCATATCTGCCGCAAGCTCACCGCTGCGGAACACCAGGACCCGTTCCGCCCAGCGCCAGGCGAAGTCCACGTCATGGGTGGACACCATCAGGGACATTCCCCAGGACTCCAGCATCGTCAAAGTTTTCTCAAAGATCCGGCGGTGCCTGGGATCAAGGCTGGCGGCCGGTTCATCCAGCAGCAGCAGCCGCGGCTCCATGGCCAGTACGTCGGCAATGGAGATCTGCTTTTTCTCCCCGCCGGAGAGGTATTGAGGCGCCCGGGCGCGCAGATGGGTGATCTGAAGCTGCTCCAGGGCCGCCTCCACCCGGCGGACCACCTCCTGCCGGGGCAGGCGAAGGTTCATGGGGCCGAAGCTGATCTCCTCCTCCACCGTTCCGCCCAGGATCTGTACGTCCGGGTCCTGAAACACCAGTCCCACGCCCCGGCGCAGGTCGTTGAGCTCCCGCCTCCCCACAGGGTGCCCCAGAAAATACACCGTTCCCTCCCACGGCCGAAGAACGCCGTTGGCCAGCAGGAAGAAGGTGGACTTGCCCGCCCCGTTCTCTCCCAGCACGGCGATCCGCTCCCCGGCCGAGACCGTCACGCTGCACCCGCACAGGGCTGGATACTCCTCCCGCCCTTCCTCGTAGGCAAAGGACACATTTTCAAAGCGCAGCAGTTCCTCCATAAGCCCTCCTCAAACAATTTCCGCCGCCAGCAGTCCGGCAGAGAGCGCCATCAATCCCGCGAAGACCCACAGCTCCACAGGGCGGGGCGGCGCGGAACGGGGAAGGAAGCAGATCTCCCCGCCGCAGCAGCGGCTCTCCATGGCGTCAAAGCAGGTGCCGGCCCGCCGGAAGCTCTTTGCCAGCACCCTGCCGTACACCATGCCGGTGGTCCGCAGGCTCCTTGCCAGGCCGTCATATCCCAGGCGGCTGGCAGCGGCGTCCCGCATCTCGCGGCAGGCTGTTTGCAGAATGAAGATATACCGGTAGATCAGGATCGCCAGGTCCAGAAGCACGCCGGGCATCCGCAGCCGCCGCAGGACGGAGAGCACCTCCGGCACAGGGGTGGTCAGGCTGAGGAAGTACAGACAGCTCACCGCCCCCACAGCCCGGGCCAGCACCAGTCCCGTCATGGCCTGGGACTCTCCCGTCACTACCAGCCAGCCGCCGAAGCAGGGAATGGAGAGCAACCCCTCCGGCTCATGGGCATAGGTCCACAGCAGCGCCAGGGCCGAGAGCAGCATAAAGACCGCCGGCAGCCGGAGCAGCGCCAGATACCGCCTGGCCCCCAATCCTCCGCCCCAGGCAGTCATCCCGCACAGCACCAGCGCCAGGATCAGGGGCATCCGTGCCCCCGGCGACGCCACGCACAGCACCAGTAGAACCGCGCTGCCAGCCATTTTCAAGGGGGCGTTCCATCCGGAGAGACGGGAGCGGTGTGCATACACATCCATGGTCAGCACACCGCCGTGGGCGTGGCCCGCCAGCAGCAAAAGCCCCGCCAGCACCGACAGCGCAGCGATCCAGCCCACCGGCATCCTGCCCAGCAGCAGGCAGAGCACCACACCGGCGGCCAGGACTCCCGTCATACGCTCTCACTCCTCCTGTCGTTCATGCCGTTTTCTCTCCCGGCTCCGTCCCACCAGATAGCCAAAGCCAAACGCCAGGACCCCTACGCCGATACCGGTCTGCAGGCAGAAAAAGAGGCTCTCCACCTCGCCGGGCAGCTCTCCGCCCAGCACCTGCTCCAGCACGGGGGTGAACCAGGGTTCATAGCTCTCGCCCTGGATCTGCTCCACCATCTGGCTGCCGGCGTCATCACTTCCGCCAAACTCCGCCCCCCGCAGAGCGAACAGGGGCACCAGCACGATCAGTCCCACCGCGATCAGGGAGACAGCTGTGATCTTCTGATTCTTCGTCATGGCTCATACCTCCTTCATGTAGCCGATGGTCCGCAGTTCCGGGCGGGCATAGGTCTCCAGGCCCATGACCACCAGCATGGTGAGGATTCCCTCCACCACGGCCAGAGGCAGCTGGGTGGGAGCGAACACCCCCAGGAACTCCACCGCGCTGGCGGCCACGCCGCCCACCGGGCTGGGATAGGCCAGCGCCAACTGGAGACTGGTGACACAGTAAGTAAAGAGGTCACCGGCAAACGCCGCCAGGAACACCCCCGCTAGCCGGGGCAGGCCCAGCTTCTCCCAGAGTTTATACAGGCCGAAGCTGACCAGAGGCCCGGCCACGCCCATGCTGAAGGTGTTTGCCCCCAGGGTAGTCAGCCCCCCATGGGCCAGCAGAAGGGCCTGGAACACCAGCACGATCAGCCCCAGCACCGCTGCTGTGGGCGCACCGAAGAGGACCGCCGCCAGGCCGGTGCCTGTCATGTGGCTGCAGCTGCCACTGACAGAGGGAATCTTCAGCGAGGAGATGACGAATACAAACGCGCCCGCCATAGCCAGCAGAAGCAGCGCCTTGCGCTGTTCCCGGACCAGACGGCGGATGGACGCCAGCCCCCATGCCAGGAAGGGCAGGCACAGCGCCCCCCACGCCACACAGTACACTGGGGGCAGGTATCCCTCCATGATGTGCATAGCGGAAGCCCCTGGGACGGCGCACAGGACCAGCGCCAGAGCGCCGGCCGCTGAGACGAGGTTTTTCTCCCATTTTTTCATGTCGATTCTCCTTTTTTATTTTCTCGGGTCCCTGTCCGGAAATCCTTCAGCTCCGGTTCTCTGATAGGTTCCCCCTCTGCCTGTTCCCCGCCTGCGTGGTGGCGCAGGATTGCCTGCACAAGTCCCTCCGCGGAGATCTCCGCCGCCGTCAGAAAAGTCCGATGGCCGTGGCCCGCCAGCGCCCGGGCCGTCACCGGCCCGATGCACACGCACACGGTCCCCTCCGCCACATCGCCGCCGGCGAAAAACGCCTCCACGCCGCCGGCGCTGGCGAACAGCAGATAGTCCAGAGGGTGCTTTTCATCCCAGGTGCGCTCTCCCCGCAAAGAATACAGAGACAGTTCCCGAACCTCGTATCCCCACCGGGCCAGCAGCTGGGGCAGCACCTCCGTCCCCTGCCGGGAGCGGAGCAGCACCACCTGATCCCCGGGCTCCAGCCGCCCCTTCAGAGCCTCCGCCAGACCCGCACTGGTATAGGTCGCCGGGCACAGGTCCGCCTGGATGCCGTGGCTGGCCAGACGCCGTCCGGTGGACGCGCCGATCACCGCGAAGCGGCAGGCGGCCAGGCGCCGCAGATCCAGCCCCTCCCGCCGGGCCTTGCGGAAGAAGATGTTCACGCCATTGGCGCTGGTGAACACCAGCCAGGGGCTTCTTCCGGCACACAGGTCCTCCAGCCGGAGGGGAAGGGGAAGCTCCTCCACGGTCAGGCCCGCCGCAGTCTCCACCACGGCGCCCAACCCGGTCAGCAGCTCTTGTAGCTTCTGCCGAAGCCCAGCCGTGCCGGTGACACCCACCCGCACGCCGGAGAGGGGATGTTCCACCGTGGCGGAAAAGTCCAGTGCCGCCGTGGGCCCCACCAAGATGATGGCCGGAGCCTTCAGCTCCGCGGCCCGGGTCTTTTCCGCCAGCTGGGCCAGCGGAGCCCGCACCGCCACTGGCCGGGGGCCCATTCCGCTGGAGATCACCGCCGCCGGAGTCTCAGCGCGCTTTCCCGCCGAGAGCAGCCCGTCTGCAATCCCCTCCAGATTGGCCAGCCCCATGAGGAACACCAGCGTCCCCTCCAGATTGGCCAGGCTGCCCCAGCCGCCTGCGGGCTCACCCCGCTCATCAAAGGTGTGGCCGGTGATCACGTGGAAGCTGCGGCTGACTCCCCGGTGAGTCACCGGGATTCCCACCGCCGCCGGAATGGCCACCGCAGAGGTGATCCCCGGCACCTCCTCGCAGGGGATGCCTGCGGAGAGCAGCGCCTCCATTTCCTCGCCGCCCCGTCCGAAGACGAAGGGATCTCCCCCCTTCAGCCGGACCACCACCTTGCCCTCCAGGGCCTTTTTCACGAGGAGACGGGAGATCTCCTCCTGAGGCGTGGAGTGGCGGCCCAGCCGCTTCCCCACATACAGCCGCTCCGCCGCCTGCGGTGCCGCCTCCAGCAGATGCCGGTCGATCAGGTCATCATAGACCACCACGTCACAGCACTGCAGCAGCCGCAGCCCCCGCAGGGTGATCAGATCCGCCCGGCCGCAGCCGGCACCTACCAGATATACGCATCCTCTCATTTCCTCTCTCCTCCCGTCCTGTATTCTTCCAGGAGCCGCTCCTGTTCCGCGGGCTCCAGGGGACGCCCACGCTCCAGGCACGCTTCCAGGGCCGCCGCCAGGGCCTGCCGCCGGAGGGGCTCCGGCAGGGCGCGGACACGCTCCCTGTATGCATGCAGGCACACGAGGATCTCCTCGGTCCGGTCCGGCAGCGCCGCCTCCATCCGGTCCCGGAGGCAGGCCGCCGCTCCGGGGCTCACCCCCCCGGTGGAGACCCCCACCGTCAGCATCCCCCTTCGGATGAGCGCCGGAAAGAGGAAGGTCCCCTCCCCGCCGTCCGCCGTGTTGACGGGGATTCCCATCCTGCGGCACAGTCGGGCCACCTGTTGGTCCACCTGGACGCTGCCGGCGGCAGCCACTGCAAAATCCACGCCCTCCAGATCCTCCGGGCGGAAGAGACGCTGATCCAGCGTCACGCCGGGGAGTTCCCGCAGCGCCGGGCAGATCTCCGGTGCCACCACTCGCAGCCTCGCTCCGAAGGGCAGCAGCTTTTCCACTTTCCGCCGGGCTACCGCGCCGGCGCCCACCACCAGTCCTGCCTTCCCCTGAAGATCCACAAAAAAGGGAAAATACCCCATATGCCCCTCCTCTCACCGGCAGTAATACTGCCAGCCGTCCTCACTCTGTACCCGCTTCACCGTGACGCCGAAGGCGCTGTTCAAAGCACCGCTGGTGAAGACCTCCTCCGGGGTCCCCACCATCTGAAGCCGTCCCCGGTCCAGCACAGCCACTTCATCCGCCGTCCGCAGGGCCAGGGACAGATCATGGAGCACCAGCACCACTGCTCTGCCCTGTCCAGCCAGCTTTCGGGCCATAGCCATTACTTCCAGCTGATGGCGCACATCCATATAAGTGGTTGGCTCGTCCATCAGCACGGTATCTGTATCCTGCGCCAGCGCCATGGCGAGATACACCTTCTGGCGCTGACCGCCGCTCAGCTCTCCCACAGGCCGCTCCGCTAGGTCCGCCGCGTCCGCCTGCTCCAGCGCCCGCTGGACGATGGCGTAATCCTCCGACCGGTACCGGCGGGGATAGGAGAGGTATGGGAACCGCCCATGGAGCACCATCCGCCGCGCGGTAATGGCCGGGATGTTTCTGGACTGGGAGAGATAGGCCACCTTTTTTGCGATCTCTCGCGCCGACAGGGCAGAAATTTCCACGCCGTCAAAACGGACCTCGCCCCCCTGCTTGGACAGAAGGCCCATAGCTGTCCGCAGCAGGGTGCTCTTGCCGCAGCCGTTAGGGCCCAGCAGCACCACTACCTTCCCCATAGGGAAGGTGAGACTCACCTCCCGCAGCACCGGGTTTTCCCGATAGCCACAGCTCAGCTTCCGCAGCTCAATCACGGCCGTGCACCCCCCTTCTGCCCAGCAGCCACAGGAAGAAGGGCCCGCCCGCCAGAGACATCACAATCCCCACCGGAATCTCATAGGGGGCCAGCAGCAGCCTTGCCAGCAGATCACAGCCGCACAGGAGTCCCGCCCCGCCCAAGGCGGAGGCCACCAGAAGCGGCCCACTCTCCTCGCCCACCAACTGGCGCATCATGTGAGGCACGATCAGCCCCACAAATCCCAGAAGTCCGGAAAAGCTGACGGCCGCTCCTGCCAGCAGAGCCGCAAGCGCCAGAAGGATGAGCCGCAGCCGTCTGGCTGGCAAGCCCAGTGCCTGCGCCTGTTCCGTCCCCAGCAGAAGGACGTCCATCTCCCCGTGGAGGGAAAGGGCCCCAACCATGCCCAGGAGGATCGGCCACACCGCCGGCATGATCTGGGACATGGACACTCCGGAAAAGCCGCCGATACGGAAGTCCGAATAGCCGTTCAGCGCCTCTGGCACCAACGTGACCACCAGATCTACCCCCGCGCCGAAGATACTGGAAATCGCCACCCCCGCCAGCACCAGGGTGATCTTGGAGGCGCCGGTCCTCTGAGAGATGTACAACACCAGCAGCACGCCGCCGAATGCGCCCAGCATGGCGGCCCAGGGGGTGGCCGCAGATGCACTGGGCGCCACCGCGCAGCACACCGCCACCGCAAGGCCCGCCCCAGCGTTGACGCCGATGGTGCTAGGCGCCGCCAAGGAGTTGGCCAGTACGCCTTGAATAATAGTCCCGGCCACTGCCAGGGAGGCGCCCGCCAGCAGGCAGGCACAGGTGCGGGGCAGGCGGACATAGAGGAAAATGCGCACGGCCGCAGAATCTCTGCCGCCCTCCAGCAGCTCTGCCAGGATTTTCCCCGGATTCACCATCTCAGCCCCCAAGCACAGGCTCAGCAGCGCCAGAAGCAGCATCATCACCGTCAGAATCGCCATAGCGCCGGCCCAGTTACTGCTCCGGATAGAGGATGTCCGCCAGTTTCTCATACGCCTCTCCCCACCGTGCATTCGGCTTTACATTGTACAATCTCTGATCCATCACGTGATATCTGCCCTCCCGCACCGCGGTCAGGCCCTCCCAGGCAGGGTTGGAGAGCAGCGTGGCCTCCAGCAGCGCCTGCGCGTCCGCGGGATCGCTGCCCTGCACCACCACAAAGATGTAGTCCGGGTCCTCCGCCACTATGGTCTCCAGGCTGAGGTTCTCCAAAAGGCCCGTCTCGCTGTCGGCGATGTTCACGCAGCCAAGGTCCGCCAGCATCTCTCCCAAAACCGTGTTCTGACTGTTCTTCACCTTGCAGCTGGAGCCGGTGGCCCGGATATAGAGCACCCGAGGCCCCGGGTCCTGCGCCCGGCCGCGGGCCACCTCTACCTGTGCTTCCACCCGGGCACCGTAGAGCTGGTAATTGTCCGGGGAGCCGGTAAGCCGGGTGCAGATGTCCAGCATCCGCAGATAGTCCCCGAAAGAGCTGATGTCGAAGTAAGCCACCGGGATCCCCAGCTCTTCCAGGAGGTCCATCAGCTCCACGTCGGCGGCTGTCTTGGCACTCCCCAGGACAAAATCCGGATCAGCCGCCAGCAGTGCCTCCACATTCGGGGTCTTGACCTCACCCAAGTTCGTCACGGACTCGTCCAGCTCCAGTTCAAACTGGGTCCAGCTGTTCTCGGCGGCTGCGACCAGCGTCTCCTGTCCCCCTGCCAGGCACCACACGTCCGCAAAGCTCCCGATCAGTGCCGCCGCCCGCTGGGGCGCCGCCGGCACAGTCACCTGCCGGCCCAGGTCATCTGTAAATGTCACTCCGCCCTCTTCGGGAGCGGGATGGGGATCCTCCTCCGCCCCGCAGGAGATCAGGAGGGTCAGCATCAGAAGCACCATCAGCACCCCCGCCGCCCGGTTGATCCCTCTTTTTCTCTGTCTGCTCACGTTCTCTCTTCTTTCTTCGCTCTGGTATCGTTTTCCGCCCCGCAGTTCTGCGCTGCCATGCGCTGCAGTTCCGGGAAGCGGCGGAGCACCGCATCGTAATTCTCCCGCCTGTGGGGGAATGTGCAGTCCGCACAGCTCTTCACGCCCCGGTCGGTATAAGTCCAGCTTCCGCCGCAGCCAGGTCCCAGGCAGTAGAGCGGGCAATAGCAGAACAGGCAGTTGAACTCCTCTGCCGATATCCCCTCATGACAGGGGAACATCTCACATTCCCGGTTTTGAAAAAATGCATATCGACGGGTTTTCTTCTCTCCCACTGTGCCCTTTCCTTTCCGCGCCCGAACGCCTAAAAAAGCCACGGCAGCCTTGGCTGCCGTGGCCGATATTCCCACAACAAATACGCGCTTTACTTCCTGCAAATACGCCGCTTCCCGCGAGATAGGTCTCCTGACTTGCGGCAGGGATCCCCATGTCTCCCCGATTTTCAACCCACCTTCTCAGATTGCTCCAATGGCGAACTCACGTTCAGCGCCCAAAAGGCGTTTAGGCGAAATCTTCCGCTTACAGTGCCGGCACGTTTCGGATTCTCACCGAATTTCCTCATCCCCGTCTCTGCCGGAGCAGAGACGGAGACATCCCGCGTTATTCGATTGTTCTCCAGCCCTTCTTCCTCAACAACTGGCATGATAGCACCTTCCCAGGGCGTCCGCCGCCAGCATGGCCTGATACACCATCTCTGGCGTGACGGTAAAGGGCATGTTGTGGATCGTCGCGCCGGGGACGCAGGCCTTTTCCGTCGCCTTCCTCAACAGGTCGTGCTCCAGCGTTACATAGCCCATATCCGAAAAACACACCGGAAGGCCCACGTCGCAGCAGAACTTCAGCACACTCTCCAACTCCTCCTTGGGCACATCCTCCATCACCAGCTGCACCAGGGTGCAGAATGCCACTTTGTTCCCGTGGTACAGGTCATGAAGCTGGGGGATAAATGTGAAGCCCTTCTGGATGGCGTGGGCCGCGGCCAAGCCGCCGCTCTCAAATCCCACGCTGGAGAGATAGGTGTTCACCTCCACGATGGTCTCCACCGCCTCAGTGCAGGCACCGGCCTCCACCGCGATCTTGGCCCGCAGGCCGTCCCGCTGCAGATACTGCCAGCACATGGCCGCAAGCCCCGTGGCGGCCCGGGTTGGCTTGCCGGCCGTCTGATTATCGCTGCCGGAGGCCCGGCATGCGCGCGCTTCAAAATAGGTTGCCATAGCGTCACCCATTCCCGCCACCAGTAGCGCCACCGGCGCCTTGGCGACAACGGCCGTATCCACCACCACCATATCGGGGCAGCGGTTCAGGAACAGGTAATGGTCAAACTCCCCGTTGTCCAGGTAGACAACACTCAAGGAGCTGCAGGGCGAATCCGTAGATGCCACGGTGGGCACGATCACTGCCGGCAAGGCCGCATAGTGGGCCACCGCTTTGGCCGTGTCCAGAATCTTGCCGCCGCCGATGCCCACGACTACGGTACTCTTCTGCTCGCGGGCCACAGCTGTCAGCCGATCAATCTGCGTCTGACTGCATTCGCCCTGGAATATTTCGTAGTGCAACTCATAGTCCTTGCCCTGGAAGCAGGCATCCAGTGTCGGGCAGATGCGCTTTGTGCCGGACTGGCTGATCAAGATTAGCAGCCGTCTGCCCATCCCCTGCAAATATTCATCAATCTCACCAAGGATACCCGCGCCCTGCACGTATTTCCCAGGGCTCTTCAGAATTTTCTGCATCTCACAATGTCCCTTCAATCTGTGTCTTCTTTTTTAACGGTAAAAATCTCAGTCTATGCAATTAACCACACAATGGTATCTGCGCATTGTCAACATTCTTTGGTGTGCAGAGTGCTGCTGTGGCAAACCTACTGTCCAAGAAGGAAACAAGATTCACTCAAAGGCAGCGGAATATCTACTTGCAATGCACACAGGTGTTAATAATAGCAAAATTTATGCCATTATTCGCGTTATTTAATAAATTGAGGATTTTGTAGGAATATTTGTCGAATATTTGAATTTTTTCTCGTATTTCCACAATTTATTTTGATAACCGTCGCTTTTGCAAAGCTGTTTTTCACATATAGTTCCCTATTCTATCTGCCGCATGTGTATGCAAAAAATCTGACCGTTGCATATTTGCGCACAATTTTAGTTGATATTTTCTTTCATTCTTGGCTTTTCAGTCCGCCGCATTTTCTCAATTGCCCATGAAAGATGCCGAGGTGTCCGATGCATTTCCGCCATCCGGGAAGAAGCCGCCGAAGGGCAAGTCAACGAGTAATCCCAACAGACAAATCCCCCACAGCATTACCACGATTACACCGGCATCTGTCGGCAATTGCTCCAGCTGCGGCAGTGTCCCCTGCGGGCCACGCTGTCATGGCAGTCCGGCCTAACGGTACATATAGAGGTTTCCGCCTGTTAAGGCCGTCTCTCCCTACTGTCAGGCCGTTCCCATGTTTTTTCAGGATATGCTCTGCGCTTTTTATCACTCTGGCCGCAACTTTTTCTGCCGCCCAGTCCAAACACGCCTTGACGCCGGTTCTTCCCGATAGGGATGCTCCCTGGCCCCGTCTCCGAGATGGATCAGCGGGCTCTTTCCACCAATGCTGTGATCTTCCTGCAGTAGGGAGGTATCGCGCCTGTCAACTCTGCTGACTTCCGGCAGTCTCCGATTTGGCGCACTGCTGCTGGAGCAGCTTCTCATATCTTCAGAGGAATTACGAATCGTACTTCAGAGCGCTGCAACTATGAACGAAGAGGTCTCGGAGGGAGAAATCTCTGTTCAAGGTATTCAGCAGTTGCTACTGGTGGAATACAATCTTAAACTCATAGACAATAGCGGCCAATGATCTCTATCGATAGCAGAAGACATAGGGACAACGGCTTTGAATTGACCCTATAATAGCGCGAAATGCTACGGACCAGAAGGCCGGGGGTTCGAATCCCTCAGGGCGTACCAGCAAGAAGCCTGTGTTCTCTAAGAACACAGGCTTCTCTGTTTTTCTCCGGTCCTTCCCCCGCTTCGTCTCTGCCCATATCACGCCACAGGCCGGTGAAATTTCAGGCTACTTCTACCATTACTATCAGTTCCTCGCTGCTGTCAGGATGCCGCTGACCGTGTTTACCGCCTGGATCTGGGTGTCTTTGGTGACGTGGGCGTAGGTGTCCAGCGTGAATCCGGCGCTGTAATGGCCCATCATTTCGGAGACTGTTTTCACGTTTCCCCCGTTCTGCCGGGCGATACGCCGCTGGATACGGAGCGTTTTTCTCTGGAAGTCAATGCCTGTCCATTTTAATCCCAACAGCTCTCCCCGCCGCAGGCCGGTTGTCCAGGTCCATGTAGCAGCGTTCATACACGCCGCTTTTCCCGGCCTTCTGAAAAAACGCTGTCAGCTGATCCGGTGTCAGGTCCTTCACCTCCTGCGCTCCACCTTTCGCAGTGTGCGCAGCTCTTGGCCGGGGTTGTTCGGATGAGCGACTGTTCCGCCTCTACTTCCATGGCGGGGGACGGCATTTGGCGAAGATTCCGCACTGTTTTGCATACAAGTCTTTTTGCTTTACAGCGGTTCTCTTTGCTTTGAACGTCCTCCTTTTTCAGCAGCTCTTTATAGAGCCACTGTATCTCCAGAGAGGAATTGCCCGGGCTTCCGGCCAGAGTTATCAAAGAATTGACAGCTGCGGAGGCGGATTGTGTCGGGACAGCTTTCCATCTTTCGATTCAGTATATCAGGCCGCAGCTGGAGCGTCTGGACTGCCTCCGCTTTCATATCCGCAAGCAGCAGGAAGCACAGCAAAGCTGACCGGCAGCACAAACACAAGACTATTTTTCGGGAAGGAATTTTTATGAGGCTCCAGGACAACGCCGCCTTTGCGCCGCTGCGCTGCGTTTTGGCCGGATTTTTCAAAAGCACCTCCCATGCGCCGTCCAGATCCGTGTCTGCCTGGGGCTGAGTGCTGTTCCTTGCATCTGAAATTTCCGGATGGCGGAAGCGCAAATGACGGCTTTCAATCTGCGGAGTCTTTCCGTCGGTACAGGGTGAGCGTGTACATCGGAGCCGTTGGCTCGCCCTTCCATTCAGAGCCATCGTGTCGAACCTCCACATATTGTTCCCGTGATTTGGAGAACACTATTTCTAAATTACGCATTTGGAGGATCGTATATGGAGTCATTGTGGGAGCAGACGTCCGGACATACAGGGTTTGGTCATCTGGAGCAGGATGCAAAGACCGATGTATTGATTATCGGCGGGGGGATAGCGGGGTTTTATGTGCATATCTGCTGCACCAGGCCGGAGTCCTCTATCTGCTCTTGGAAGCTGAGACGATCGGCGGCGGGATCACCAAAAACACCACCGCCAAAATCACCTCCCAGCACGGCCTGATCTATGACAAGCTGATCCGTAAATTTGGAGCTGACCAGGCCAAACAGTACCTTGATGCCAATGAAGCGGCCCTTCAGAAGTACCGGGAGCTGTGCCGCGGCATGGACTGCGACTTTGAAGAAAAGACTGCCTATGTGTACTCTCTGAATGACCGCCGGAAAATTGAACGGGAGCTGGATGCCCTGGAAAAACTGGGGGTTCCTGGGGAATTTACAGACCGCCTCCCCCTCCCCTTCCCTGTGGCCGGAGCAGTTCGATATCCAAACCAGGCCCAGTTTCATCCGCTGAAATGGATCGCCGCGATTTCAAAGAGCCTGCACATCTGCGAGCACACGCCGGTGCGGGAGCTGGTCGGAACAACTGCAATTACGGATTATGGAAAAGTCACGGCAAACAAAATAATTGTAGCCACCCATTTTCCCTTTTTGAATAAGCACGGCAGCTTCTTTGCCAAACTGTATCAGCACCGCTCCTATGTGATTGCCCTGGAAAACGCCCCGAATGTAGACGGCATGTATGTGGACGAGGCCCAGACGGGCATGTCCTTTCGCAACTACAAGAATTTGCTGCTGGTAGGCGGCGGAGACCACCGCACCGGAAAACAGGGCGGGGCCTGGCAGGAACTGCGGGATTTCGCCCAGCGGCACTATCCCAAGGCCGCAGAGACATCCCACTGGGCTACCCAGGACTGCATGTCTCTGGACGGCGTTCCCTATATCGGCCCCTATTCCGCCAGCGCATCCGACCTGTATGTGGCCACCGGTTTCAACAAGTGGGGAATGACCTCCGCCATGGTGTCGGCCATGGTCCTGTGCGATCTTGTCCAAGGGAAGCAGAGCCCCTATGCCGAGGTGTTTTCCCCCTCCAGAACGATTCTTCGCCCCCAATTGGCGGTCAATGGCTTCGAGGCCGTGGTCAACCTCCTGACCCCTTCCGCCAAGCGTTGTCCCCATCTCGGCTGCGCGTTGAAATGGAACCCGCAGGAGCACACGTGGGATTGCCCCTGCCACGGCTCCCGTTTTACAGAGGAGGGCAGGTTGATCGACAACCCGGCAACGGGGAATCTGAAAAAGTAGTGCCGCCGAATGAAACAGCTCCATCTGTGTTTCCTGGCTGAGACGCAGATGGAGTTTGCATAACAAGCATGATCTTTCCCCCAATCCCTAGTCTGTTGCCCCGCCCGCAGAAGATGCACAGAGTCCTTCCGGAAAAGGCAATCGGCCGATCCGGTCTTGCCGCATAGTTCAGGCCCTGCCTCTCATCCCTCTCCGCCGGAATATGGGCAGCAGTTCCGGTTGGTTTTGGAACCATCTGTATATAGAGAGATAGTATCCGCATTGCTCCCTTTTGAACAGCAATCTATATCCGGTATCCGATATATAGGTGCGCCCCTTCCCCATCAGTACGATTCTTGATCCCCTGTTCCGTTGAAGATGTGGTCCGCCTTCGCGCCGTCATATCCCCTACGCCAGAAATGCCGGTTTTCATATTTATCTCATGTTCGCATACTTTCATAGATCATCAGACTATTTTTCCCCTTTCAACACCCCATAATCTGTGAAACGCTGTACTTGGGCGGGATACCTGCCAATATGTGAACATGATCTTTGTACGCCTCTCCTCTATAATTTCTATCCCCTTGTACTCACACAATTTCCTCCTTTGGTTCTTGTAGCAGTTGGCAGACTTCCATTGTTCTACCAAAGGAGGATATTTTTTCGGCATGGCTAAAGCTTTTTGGAACCATCGGTTTTGCCGGTGGTTCTCTTTTTCAAAAAAGCAGCAGGGCGGATTTCTCCGCCCTGCTGTCTTATTCTGCTTTGTCTCAGGCCACCTGATTCCAGAAGCGATAAAGGATCACCGCGAACTGGGCGCGGGTGGCTGTTCCAGCGGGGTTCAGCGTCCCTGCGCTGGTGCCGCCCACGATGCCGTTGGCCACGGACCACTGCAGGGGTTCCACTGCGTATCCCGCCACGCTGCCGGCATCCGGATAGGCGCTCAGATCGGCCCGCTGGCCGTTGGCATAATTCCGCAGTTCCGCAAAGCGGTACAGCAGGGCCACCAGCTGCTGCCGGGTCACCGCCGCACCGGGGTTGGTACCGTCGGAGATGCCGTTGTCCATGGCCCAGGTGCGTGCCTCTGCCATGTTGGCGGGAGACTTTCCGCTGAGCCGCGCCAGGATCATCCACACCTGCTGGCGGGTGATACTGCCGTTGGGGCTGAACGTCGTGGCCGTGGTGCCGTTGACGTAGCCGTTGTCATAGGCCCAGACAATCTCATCGTAGGCCCAGAAGGTCTCCGGTACGTCGGCAAAGAAGGCGTTCTCCCCAGTGCGGGCGAAGGTGACTTCGATGGTCACCCGGCCGCGGGGCTGTTCAAAGGTATAGGTGCCGTCCCGATTGGCGGTGACGTCGATCTCCCGGCCATTCCGGTCGGTGACGATGACCTCGTCCACCCCATAACCGCTGTCGGGATCCGGGGTGATGGTCACCTTGTCGCCCTCCTCGGGAGTCCGGGGATTCACCTTCACGCTGCCGCCGCTGCCGACATCCAGGATGGGGGCGTAACTGGGATCGCTGTCAGAGCCGCCGGAGCCGGTAGATGGGGCAGAATAATAAACCTCATACCCTCCCGAGATCTGCCGCACATAGTAGTTTGCGGCACATTGGATATTCGCCGCACTGAAAGCATGGCCGTTTGTGTAAATAGAGATGTTCTTGGAGACGGAGACCGTTTCACTGATGTCCTTCAGCAGATACACGGCCGAACCCACGGGCGCGGAGGAGATCGCCTCTGCCAGCGTCTCGTAGTACGTCTCCGTGTTTCCGGACACCACGTAAGCGGTATCAGAGGCTGCGGCTTCCTCCACATTTACCTGGTTCAGATACTTGTTCGCACAGTCGATAAAGGTGGATCCTGTGACCGTGATCGGAGCAACCTGCTCTCCTTCCACAGCGCCGGTATTATTGACGCAGTATCCGCCCTCCTGGCTACAGTTTTTGAATGTGTTGTCCGCAATTGTGATTGTGGAGGTTTCGGTCACCGCGCCGCTGAACATAATTCCGCTGCCGCTGCCGCTCAGATCAAAGGTGTTCCCCGTAATCGTACACTTGTCGATTGTACCATAGGCCACAGAGATCGCACGGGACTGGTTTGTTCCATCAAAGGTGCAGTCTGTCACCGTGAGCTCTTCGCCTGCAACCAGCATTCCCCAGCTGCGCATGTTCCGGAAGGTGCAATGATCGTATGTCACATCATTTGCATGGGGATTATTGAGCGCCATATAGCACGTTTTGACCTCGATGTCATCGAGTCCCTCCACGCCTTCCAGTCCGGTGAAGGTCGTATTGGTATAGGTGGCGTTGTTCCAACGGTCAAACACCGCAAATCCGTTGGTACGGATGGTACAGTCTGTTACAACCAGCTTCCACGCTTCGTCGATATTCTCGCCGGTTTGCGCCCAAGCAGCAACGCCGATCACAGAAGGAGACGCACTGTTGATTTCGTCTGCGGTCCCGGCAACAGGGGCGATCAATTCCGTGTTTTTCAGAGTCAGGGTTCCTTCGGCGGCGCCGTAATGAACAATGGCGCCATAGGGAATTGCAGTGCCGGTCATCCGCTGAACAATGCAGTTTTGGATGGTAAGATTTGTTCCCGTTTCCGTGGTTTTTAATTTGCAGGCCCCCTGGTCCTTAGAGTCCTGCTCAGAATAGGTCTGCTGGAACCAGATGCCATCCAGTGTGACGCCATCCGCGGCAACACTGACCGTTCCCGTCAGGATCGTGCCGGCTTCGTCCGCGCCGCTGCCAAGCAGCGTGATCTTCTTGCTGATTGTGAGATCGTCGGCATAGGTCCCGGGTTTGATCCGAACCGTGTCACCGGAGCCGGCCGCATCAATGGCTCCCTGGATCGTGGTGAACTCCCTGTCGCCTATCTGCGCCACAAAGGTCTTGGCGGGATCTTTCCCCACCACAAAGCTGCCGTTCTCATCCTTGACCGCCACATAGCCGTCCTGGCACAAGGCCTCCGGCACTTCAGCGGAGAAGGTGCCGCCGGAGACAGAAACTACCTCGCCGGCAGTGGGCCATGCTTCTTCCGTCTTATTTGCATTATTGAAGGCGTAGGCCTTGACTGCATCAACACTTTCTGCGGATTGGAAGGTTCCGTCCTCAATGGTGACGGTGCCCAGGTCCTGATAGCCCTCCCGCTCCACAATGGAGATGGCAGCGCCGTCGCCGATGACGCCGTCGCTGTCAGTTTTTTGCGTCGGCTCCCCTGTCACTGTGATGGCCGTCTGCGCTCCCCGTACTGCCAGACTGCCGGCGCACATCTGCACACCCACATACTTGGCGTTGATGATGGAGTTTTCGATGGTCACTGTCCCGGTGCTGGGGAAGTAGATGCCGTTCCCATTGGGCACGTTGAGGGTGCTGTTCTTCAGGGCGATGGCGTTCTTCACATTGGTGCCGTTGGTGACGATGCCGTAGATATCTTCTCCCTTAACGTCGACGGTAACACCTTCCAGGGTGAGGGAACTGTTGCTGTACAGCACTTGAGCTCCATCTGCCTCAGGGCTTGTCCCCATCAGGGTGCCGTTCTGGATGGTGAGGCCGACATTCTCATAATTGACATCTACAATCGCGTCTGAGCCTGTGTAAGTATACGTTCTGCCGGCAAGATTCAGCGTGCCGCTGCGGCTGCCGGAATAGATCTTGTCACTTCCGGTATAATCGTGCAGCAGCGTCACGACGGCATTGTCCCCGGCAGCGCTCACCGCATTGGCATAGCTGCCATAAATGCGGTCGACACCGCCGACGCTCACCCGGAAGCCGCCGTTGGCAATATAGTCTGCCGCAGTTTCACTGTATAGGAGATACGCGCTGCTGTCCAGCTTGACAGCATCCGTGCCGCCCTCCAGAACCTCAAGTGTCACGCCGGCGCCGATTTCGGCGGGCAGCGGAATCGTACTGTTCCCGGATTTCACGCTGACAGGCAGCTTCGCCCGAATGGTGCCGCCCTGCCCGGAAACCGAGTTGATGAGCCGCATAGTGGAGTCCACGCCATCAACCGGCTTACTGCTGTAATTCGTCTTCAATGCCACTGCGCCGTCACTGCTGGTAACTGCCGTGCCGTCAATATCACAGCCATTGAGATCAATGGTCACACCATAATTTACAGTACTGATGCCGGAGGTGAGCACGAGACTTTTCTGCAGCTGGACGGTGCTGCCGGCAGGCGCTGCTTTCGCAGCCGCACTCAACGTCAGGTAGTTGGTTCTGCTCCCATCCCGGGCAATCACGACCGCCTCGGCGGACTCGTCTTTCACTCCAACAGAGAGGGAACCGTCGGGATTTTTCACCACGCCGTAGCCATCCCTGAAGGCGTCGGAACTGTTGACAACCCGCGCCGCCTCGGCGCCGGGGAAGCTGCCGCCGGAAATTTCTGCTGTGGCTGTTTCTGCCAGACTGATTACGTACGAAGAGCCGTCGCCCCGCGTCTGGAAGGTACCGCCGGTGAGCGTGAGATCCGCGCCGGCACCCATGGAAATGGCGGTTCCGCTGCTCTCACTGGTGAATGTTCCTTTCGAAATGGTCAGCTTGCCGGTGTTGGCCCCGCCTGCAAAGTAGTCAGAGCCCACAACCGTGCTCTCGGCGGTAAATGTGCCGCCGGAGATCGTTGCCGTGTTGGCATTATATACGGCATAGCGACTCTCGCCGGGCTGCGTGAAGTTGCCGCCAGTGATGGTCAGCTCTCCGTAATCGTCATTCTTTACTGTGATCTGGCCGCCGGTAAAGGTGCCGCCGTTGATGGTCAGCTTGGCTTGCTTCCCGCCCGCGCTGGGCTGGGGCTCACCATTGGATCCAGCCTCCGCTGCGGAGCTGTTCTGCCAGCCATTGCCGATCAGGCTGGAATAGAGGCCGGAGTTGCTATCAGAAAACTTCACCGTGACGCCGTCTTTGATGGTCATGGTGCCGAAGTTCTTCAACACATACCAGCTGTTGCTGCCGCTTGCGTCGCTGCCGGTACTGGCCTCCTGAGAGCGGGTATAAGAGCCGCCCTGCAGGGTGATGGCCGCATTGATGTTGTTGTACACCGCACCCCTGCCATGGCTGATGTTATCCACCACGCCGGTCTTCTCCGCGGAGGTATCCACAATGGTAATCCGGGTGCTGTTGTTGAAGATCGTATGACTTTCCTTATTGGTCAGGGTGTGGCCGTTCAGGTCGATTTTGATATACCGGCCTTCCGGGATCACCACGTCTTCAGCCAAGTTCTCATTCAGTGTAATGGTGTACAGTCCTTTGTTGGTGTCTTTGTTATACGCTTGCGTAGCGGCGATGGCCGCACTGACGGAGTCATATTCCGTCGTCCCGCCGTTCTGTTCCATGGTAACGGCGGACTCCTCCAGAAGAATGATCTCCTGAAGCGGCACCTCATTCGGCACAGAGGTGCTGCCATTTTCAGGGATTTCCTCCCCGGTGGGGTCCTGTACACCGTCTTCCGGCGTCTGCGGATCCCTTTCATCCTCTCCGTCACCGGCGGGCAGTTCCGGATCCCCGTCACTGGGCTGAAGGTCCTCTTCTCCCTCCTGCTCTTTCTCCGGATCGTCTGGCTCCTTTTCAGGAGTCGAAGGCTCCTTGATCTGCTCTTCCTGCTGTTCTCCGGATTCTTCCGGAGGTGTGAGTTCCTCTGCAAACACTGCCGTAGGAAGCAACGTCAGTATTAGACAGAGCGCCATCAGGACAGACAGCAACTTTCTCTTCATTTTCTCGTTTCCTCCTTTTATAACTTCTTTATAACCCCTGCGCTTCAGGTTCAGAACGCACAATGACACAGCCGCTTTACAGGCGGCTCCCGCTCCGGAGACCGCCTGTAAACACTGCGAACAGGAAAATCACAGAGCATGTCCCATCACCTCCTCCCAACTGACGATAAGCGGTTCATTTAGCGACCGCTCCTGGAAATGCTCCAGCAGCAGACGAAAGCAGACCGCAGATTCGTCCGCTGTGGATTACTGAGTTTTCTTGGACACC
Organism: Oscillibacter sp. KLE 1745; assembly: GCF_000469445.2. Lineage (NCBI taxonomy): Bacteria > Bacillati > Bacillota > Clostridia > Eubacteriales > Oscillospiraceae > Oscillibacter > Oscillibacter sp. KLE 1745. Next base: position 42,307 of record NZ_KI271715.1, read on the forward strand.
GTATCTGTCTGGCGCGCTGTCCGGGTGTCACGGGTCAGCATCTGTTCGATCCTTTTCTCTTTAGAATATTTTTATGTCAAAATTTATATTTTGACTATATAAAATATCTGGCTCTGCACAGTTTGCACTGTGAGAAAGAAAAAGTGCCACGCCATCAGCGCCTTCCAGGCACTGATGGGTATGAAAAGAAAAGCCGCAATCTTTCTCATTTTTGCGGCTCTTTTTTGTGTGTCAAAAGACGGGATGGGTCTTGTGTTTCAAAATGCCAGATGGTATAATATTACTATCTATACAGTAAGTAAAGATATTTATTTTCGCTTTTATATGGTCAAAATATAAATTATGTCCTATAAAATCAATCCCAGCCTGTTTAGTTGCTGTGCGTGCTCCGCACCGGAGGTCGTCAGATAAATGCGTGTGGTTTCGATGGAACTGTGGCCCAGCACATCGGCCAATCGAACAATATCCTTACAGGCCCGGTAGAAGATCGTGGCAAAGAGATGCCGAAAATTGTGCGGGAATACTTTTCCCGGCTCCACTCCTGCGTATCTGCACAGCTGTTTCATCTCCGCCCAGATCTGACGGCGGCTCAAGCTTCTTCCGCTTCTGGTGAGAAAGATCTCACCAGAAGCGGTTTTGTGTTTTTGCGCGTATTTCAGCAGCTTCCGGCAAAGTTTTTCCGGCAGGAGGATGGTTCGGATTTTCCCTTTTAAAAAGATATCCGTCCGGCCCCGTTTTGCTGCCTCCATGGTGATATACTGCACTTCGGAGACACGGATGCCGGTAGCGCAGATCGTCTCCATAAGCAGCGCCAGCCGCTCCTGCCCTCTGGAACGGGCCGTCTCCATCAGACGTTCGTACTCCGGACGTGTCAGCTCCCGGCCCGCGTCCCGGAACAGCCGGCGCTGGACTCTCAGAAATTTTACCCGGCACCCGTCCCAGCCCAGAAAGTGAAACAGGCCGTTGAGCGCCGCCAGCATGGCATTGACCGTTGCCGGCGCATAGTCCTGCGTAAGCAGATGCTCTTTCCAGGCTGCCGCCGTCTCCTTTGTCACCGGAGAGCCGTCCAGCCAGACGGCGAATGCCCGGATGTGGCGCAGGTAATTCTCGATGGTACCGGGGCTGCGCTCCTCGGCACGCAGGTGCGCAGCAAAGGCTGTGAGTCGTTCACTGGAAATCGTAAGTTCAGACATTTGCAGACCTCCTCAACAAAAGATCCTCCTTATTTTACCTTACAGACGGCGGTTTATGTGCCGGGGATATTCTCCCGAGCTCTTCGGAAAAAGCCGAAAAAGCGGGAACATCTACGTGATGTTCCCGCTTTTTCCATGTCACAATATCTGTTTTTCTGCCGGAGATGTCTCCCGCCCTCCGCCGTATTGCGGCTGTGCTTTGATCAGCCAGTCCCGGGCTTCCTGCAGCTCCCGCCTTCCCGGCGTGATCTGCAGCTGGTAGTTGACCCGGCCCAGGAGCTGAGCCAGGTAGCGGTCCTCCGGTCCGTCGATCCCGGCTCGCGCCATGTGGCCGGAGATGCCAAATTTTTGGCAGAAATGCAGCTCCTGGCGCAGTGCACGGCGCTCTTCGGACGGGACATTGCACTTTTTGTTGACCACAATACCTGTCACAAGCTGCCGGCGGTCTGCCGGGAGCCATTTTGTCTTTCCGGGATTGAGATAGAACCCCAGCGCCCGCAGCCGGGGCTCCACGCACCGGAGCACCTCATCCCGGGCGAAATCGCCGGAGAACGTCATGTCGTCGCAGTACCGGGTGTAAGCGATCTGCCTCTCCCGGCACCAGGCCCCCACCTCGTTGTCAAAGTCCCGCATAAGGATATTGGTGATGCAGGGGGATGTGGGCGCCCCCTGGGGCAGCCGATCCCACCCGTAGCACAGCATAGCCAGCAGAATACGTAAGTTCTCTGCATAAACCTCAGCTGGAAAGGCAGTTTCCTTCACAGCGGAATACAGGATACTGTCAAAAAAATGACGGATGTCCAGCTTCAAAACACAGGGCTTTCCCACATGGGGCGCAGCATTGCACAGGGTGCTGCCGCCGTATCGATAGGCCGTGGCGTAGGGGGACACAGGCATGTGGACCAGCAGCACCCGCAGGATCTGGCGCTGGATGTGCTTCAGCAGCGGGTCCGGGACCGACAGCTCCCGCACACCGCCGGAGGACTTGGGGAGCTGCCTGCGGATGTAATGGCGGTCCAGTGTATTGCTGACGGCATACAGCGTCCCGGCGGGGATCCCCAGATCCCGCACAAGGGAGGAGAGCTCCCGATAGACAATCAAGTGCTCTCCTCCCTTCTCATGCCTGCGGAGCGATACAAATTTGTATGGGGAACCGCGCGGCGGTATCTTCCAGCACATCGCAGGTGTGCTCCAATACCGCAAGCGGGCTCGCCTGCGCGAAGCGCATACGCCAGAATCCAGCCAACCGGCCGCGACTCGCGGCCGGCGCCCGAAAGGGGCTGCAGCTATCACCCCTGTCAGCAGGCATGGTGCGAACTTTATCAGAATTATAGCAGATCGCCCGCCGCTGTCAAGAGGCGGACGGCAGCTGCACCTTCACCGTCTGGGACACCGCCTTTTCGATCTCCGCCTGGAGCACACATCCGGCTGCACCTTTACGGGCAATCGGTTCCGTTTCAACTGCACCGATGGCACTCCCGGCCACTCCCTATACAACGAAAATACGTTTGAATACAACGGCATCGCCGTCCTGCTGAAATCGGTTCCCTCAGACCCCGCGCCGGACTTTCAGAACAGTGTGTTCCCCGGCAACGACACCGATATCCGGCTGTCCCCCGGCGGGTGGGCCCACCGTGAGTCCCAGGGCGTCCGCCCCGGCATTTTATCAAAATCACGACTGGTTTTTTATGGAACACTGCCAAACTTTTTATAGGGTTGCATCCGATACTTGACAAAAAATATCCAAATTGGTATTCTCCAATTAACAATACGACGCATAAAAGGAGAACGCGGCATTGGTCATTACCCGGGAGACAGATTACGCCCTGCGCATCCTGCGGGCACTGTTGGATGGAAAACTGCATACCGCGGGACAGATCGCACAGGATGAACTCCTCCCCCAGGCCTTTGCCTATAAAATCCTGAAAAAGCTGGAGAAGGCCGGACTGGTGGAGGTGGTCCGCGGAACGGCGGGCGGCTGCCGGCTGTCGGCGGATTTGACCGGCACCAGCCTCTATGACCTGATGAAGGCCATGGGAGAACGCGGGAATCTGAGCTCCTGCATGGATCCGGCGTATCAATGCCCCTGGCGCAGCTGCCACGGCGGCTGCACCGTGCACTGCAAGCTGGCTGAGATTCAGAACAAGCTGGACGAGGAGCTGCGGGCCCACAGCCTGCAGGAGATTTTGACGGACCCCTGATTTGACAGTTTTTCTTTTGCTTGAAAGTTGATAAATTTTATCAAGATTAAAGAGGAGGTACGACTATGCTGTTTCAGACCACACAGGCACACGAGGAACTCCGCGCCAAAGTCCGTGCGTTTGCGGAGGAGGAGATCAAACCCATCGCGTTCATGCTGGACCAGCAGAACGAGTTCCCGGACGAGGCCATCCGGAAGCTGGGCGAGATGGGCCTCATGGGCATCCCCTTCCCCGCGGAGTACGGCGGCGCCGGGCTGGATGCCCTGAGCTACGCCATCGCCGTGGAGGAGCTGGCCCGGGTGGACGGCGGCGCGGGCGTCATCCTGTCCGCCCATGTCTCCTTAGGCTCCTGGCCCATCTTCGCCTACGGCACCGAGGAGCAGAAGCGCAAGTACCTGGTGCCCCTGGCCAAGGGCGAGAAGATCGGCGCCTTCGGCCTGACGGAGCCCAACGCCGGATCCGACGCCGGCGGCACTGAGACCACCGCCGTCCTGAAGGGCGACCACTATGTCCTCAACGGCGGCAAAATCTTCATTACCAACGCCCCCAAGGCGGACACCTATGTGGTCTTTGCCGTCACCACACCGGATATCGGCACCCGGGGCATCAGCGCCTTCATCGTGGAGAAGGGCTGGAAGGGCTTCTACTTCGGCGACCACTACGACAAAATGGGCATCCGCTCCTCCTCCACTGCCGAGCTGATCTTTGACAATGTGGAAGTGCCCAGGGAGAACCTGCTGGGCAAGGAGGGCGACGGCTTCAAGATCGCCATGTCCACCCTGGACGGCGGCCGCATCGGTATCGCAGCCCAGGCGCTGGGCATCGCCCAGGGGGCCTATGACGCCGCCGTGGCCTACTCCAAGGAGCGCATCCAGTTCGGCAAGCCCATCGGCTTCCAGCAGGCCATCTCCTTTAAGATCGCCGACATGGCCACCAAGCTCCGCTGCGCCCGGTTCCTGGTGTACTCCGCCGCCGAGCTGAAGGAGGCGCACGCCCCCTACGGCATGGAGTCCGCCATGGCCAAGATGTACGCCTCCGACATCGCCCTGGAGGTCACCAACGACGCCCTGCAGATCCACGGCGGCGCCGGGTTCATGAAAGGTATGGAGGTGGAGCGGGCCTACCGGGACGCCAAGATCACCACCATCTACGAGGGCACCAACGAGATCCAGCGGGTGGTCATCGCCTCCCATATCCTGGGCAAGGCCCCCAAGAGTTCCGGCGGTTCCTCCAGCCAGCCCAAGAAGCCCGCGCCCGTCACCGGTGTGCGGAAGAAGGTCATCCTGCGGGACGGCTCCCCCGCCGAGCAGGTGGCCGCCCTGGTGGAGCATTTGAAGAAGGACGGCCACGACTTCACTGTGGGCATCCCCCTGGACACCCCCATCGCCCAGGCGGAGCGGGTGGTCTCTGCCGGCAAGGGCATCGGCGGCAAGAAGAACATGAAGCTCATTGAGGATCTGGCCAAGGCCGCCGGCGCGGCCATCGGCTCCTCCCGTCCGGTGGCGGAGACGCTGAAATACGTGCCCCTGAACCGCTATGTGGGCATGTCCGGTCAGAAGTTCACCGGCAACCTGTACATCGCCTGCGGCATCTCCGGCGCGGTGCAGCACCTGAAGGGTATCAAGGACGCCTCTACCATCGTGGCCATCAACACCAACGCCGGCGCCCCCATCTTCAAAAACTGCGACTATGGCATCGTTGGGGATGTGAACGAGATTCTGCCCCTGCTGACCGCTGCTCTGGACACCGGCGAAAAGCAGCCCGCGCCGCCCATGGTGAAGATGAAGCGGCCCCGTCTCCCCAAGCCGGAGCCCATCGGCAAGCGATACGTCTGCGGCGGCTGCGGCTATGAGTACATCCCCGAGCTGGGCGACCCGGACGGTGACATCGCCCCCGGCACGTTGTTTGAAAAGCTGCCGGAGGACTGGGTCTGCCCGGAGTGCGCGGAGCCCAAGGACCAGTTCATTGAGGCGTAACGGCCTGTCATCTGTGAGTAAAGGAGGATTTCTTCATGCATTGTGTGAGAACTGTTACCGAAAATCTCTATTGGGTCGGCGCCAATGACCACCGTCTGGCTCTGTTTGAGAACATCCACCCCATCCCCAAGGGGGTCAGCTACAACGCCTATCTGCTGCTGGACGAAAAGAGCGTCCTGTTTGACACGGTGGACTGGTCCGCCTGCCGCCAGCTGCTGGAGAACCTCGAATACCTGCTGAACGGAACGCCTCTGGACTATCTGGTCATCAACCACATGGAGCCGGACCACGGCGCCTCCATCGAGGAGATCCTGCTGCGCTATCCCAAGGTCCGGATCATCTCCACGGAGAAGGCCTTCATGCTGATGCGCCAGTTCGGCTTCCATGTGGACGGTCACGAGTGCATCCAGGTCAAGGAGGGCGACACCTATTCCTTCGGCGACCACACCGTCACCTTTGTGGGAGCTCCCATGGTCCACTGGCCCGAGGCCATGGTGACCTTTGATACCACCAACGGCGTCCTCTTCTCCGCCGACGCCTTTGGGTCCTTCATCGCCCTGGACGGCAAGCTGTTTGCCGACGAGGTGAACTTCGACCGGGACTGGATCGACGAGGCCCGCCGGTACCTCACCAACATCGTGGGCAAGTATGGCCCCCACATCCAGCTGCTGCTGGGCAAGGCCGGCGGCATCCTGGACCAGATCCGGTATATCTGTCCCCTTCATGGTCCCGTGTGGCGGAAGGATCTGGGCTACTTCATCGACAAGTACGACAAATGGAGCCGCTATGAGCCGGAAGTCAAGGGCGTGCTGATTGTCTACGCCTCCATGTACGGCAACACCGAGGCAGCCGCCCAGGCGCTGGCCGCCAAGCTCTGCGAACGGGGCATCACCGACGTGGCCCTGTACGATGTGTCCAACACCCATGTGTCCTACCTGATTGCCGAGAGCTTCAAGTACAGCCACATCGTCCTGGCCTCCGTTACCTACAATCTGGGCATCTACCCGGTGATGAAGAGCTATCTGGAGGACATGAAGGCCCTGAACCTCCAGAACCGCACCTTCGCCATCATCGAGAACGGCTCCTGGGCCTGCAAGTCCGGAGACCTGATGCAGGCCTTCATCGACGAGGAACTCAAGAACATGACGGTGCTCAACGAGCGGCTGTCCCTGGCCTCCTCCCTTCAGGCGGACAAGGCCGCAGAGCTGGATCAGCTGGCGGACGCCCTGGTGGAATCCCTGCAGGAGGACCTGGAGAACTGACGCCCCGAGCAGCCGGATAGCTCCGTGCACCGGAGGAAATCCCATAAGAAACGCGCACCGGGCGGAAACGGTCTCCCCCGGTGCGCCTTCGCGCAGAGGAGGGCGGCATATCCCTACGGATATGCCGCCCTCTTTTTCTTTCGGGTCAGCCGGTGGACTCCCCCGAGGCGGGCTTTCGGCACAGGCAGGCCGCCTGCCGCCTCGCTGCTGGGGCAGGGCAGGTGGACCTGGCGGGCACTTCGTCCCGTGCTCCGCGTCCCGCTCCCCACCGCTGCTGTCTGCGACCAGCAGCATATTCGATCCGTTTTTCTCAAAAAGCTGGCCAGATATTTCTTCAGACACCTGGCCCCGGAAATGAACCGCGTCCCATTTTCAAAAATCAAATTATGTATCGTTCTCTTCCCGCATAGCGGCCGTTCTGGGGCTATTATAAAAAATTGAGATTTCCGGAGAAGCCTCAAAAGCTATGGGCATATACCTTTCCGTTACAGCCCGTGAAGCGGGATCAAAGGGAAAATACCGCCCTCGCCGCGCTCAGGAACCGTTTGACAGTAACTGCGGCCCCGGGGGTGTGGAACAAGCCGAAGGGGATGGTGTAGTTCCAGTCCACGGGGAGGGCCTTCAGCCGGGAGTTCACATTTCTGTCGGTTGTCAATGGTCATCATGTCCTTGGAGTTTTCACGCGGGTTGAACACCTGGATGCTGAAGAAGTCAAAGCCCACGAACCGGATCTGGGAATCGTCCTGTCACAGCTCCGGTGCCCACTGGTCAATGGGACCGGTCACGCAGCAGGCGGCCGCTGCTGGAAACGGAGGTCTGTTCCCCACACAGGGGGAAATGAAATTCTCCATGATAAATTCACAATCCTGTGCTATACTTTTTCCCGGTGATTGTTGATGAAACGAATTCTGATCGTGGAGGATGAGCCGGAGCTGCAGGAGCTGCTGTGCGCCTATCTGCAGGACGCGGGCTATGCGGCCGCTGTGGCCGGAGACGGCGCAGCGGCCCTGGACCTGTTCCGCGCCCAGTCTTTTGACCTGGTCCTGCTGGACATCATGCTGCCGAAAATCGACGGTTTCGGGGTCTGCGCGCAGATCCGACGCCAGTCCCAGGTGCCCATTCTGATGCTCACGGCTCTGGACGGAGAGACGCAGCAGCTCCGGGGCTTCGGCCTGAATATCGACGACTACGTGACCAAGCCCTTCTCCATGCCGGTCCTGCTGGAGAAAATCCGGGTGATCCTTCTCCGGAGCGGCGAAGCGGCGGAAAGCCGCCTGCATTACCGGGATCTGGTGGTGGACCTGGACACCAGGGAGGCTGCACTGGACGGCCGTCCCCTGGAGCTGACGGCCCGGGAATTCGAGCTGCTGCGCACCTTTCTGGCCGCGCCGGGGCGGGTCTTCACCCGGGAGATGCTGCTCTCCAGGCTGTGGGGCTACGACTTCTTCGGGGATGAACGGGTGGTGGACAGCCACATCAAAAACCTCCGCCACAAGCTGGGGCGGGACTATATTGAAACCGTGAGAGGGGTGGGCTACCGTGCTGCGAAGGAAACTCGCTGAAAGCCTGACAGTGCGTATTTTTCTGCTTACCTTCCTGCTGCTGCTGGGGGCAGGGGGACTCACCTTCGCCCTGATTGCCTGGGCCACCCCCATCACCTACACCGCTGTGATCAGCGACCGGCTCCAGGCCCAGGTAGCCGACCTCACCCAGCAGCTGGCGCAGACCAATCTGGCCGACGCGGGGCCCATCCTGGACGCCTTTGTCCGGGAGAGCGGGGCGGAGGTAGCCCTGACGGCCCCCGGCGGGGCGGAGGCGGACACCGGCTCCCTGTTGGTCCTGCCGGAGGAGGACTGGCAGGTGGCCGTCACCATGTCCGGGGCGGACAACTCGGTCCAGACCTATGAGGCCGACACCTATCAGGTGCAGATTGACCGGGCCGACGGTGTGGTGACCGCCACTCAGACGGGGATCCTCACCACCCAGATCACCTTTGCCGACCAGGAGGGGACCTACCAGCTGCTGGTCTCCCCTCAGCTCCGCTTGGCCAACCAGGCGGTGGAGGCTCTGGGGCGGGTGGCCCCCTGGCTGGCTCTGGCGCTGCTGGCCTTCTCCCTGCTGTGTGCGTTCGGGTACTCCCGGTATATCACCCGGCCCATCGTGCGGCTGAACGGCATCGCTGGCAGGATGGCGGAGCTGGACCTCCAGTGGGTGTGTGGGGAGCGGCGCCGGGACGAGATCGGCCAGTTGGGCCGCAGTCTGGACAAAATGGCCCGGCGGCTGTCTGCCGCCCTCACCGACCTGGAAACCGCCAACCAGGCCCTGCGGGGGGAGGTGGCCCGGGAGCGGGAGCTGGACCGACAGCGGATGGCCTTTTTCTCCGCCGCCTCCCACGAGCTGAAGACGCCCGTCACCATTTTGAAGGGACAGCTGGCCGGGATGCTGGAGGGCGTCGGCGTATATCAGGACCGGGACAAGTACCTGCTCCGCTCTCTCCAGACAACCGGCCGGATGGAACGCCTGATCGGCGAGATGCTGTCCATCTCCCGCATGGAGTCCGGATCTGCCGCCGTCCGGCAGGAGACCGTGGACCTGTCCGCCCTGATGGCGCAGCAACTGGCTCTGGACCGGGAGCTGCTGGAGCAGCGGGGCCAGCAGCTGGTGTCCGCACTGACCCCGGGGATTACCGTGCCCGCAGATGCCTCCCTGCTGGGGAAGGCCGTGGGCAACCTGCTCTCCAACGCCTCCCGCTACTCGCCGGAGGGGGCGGAAATCCGGGTTTGGTGCGGCCGGTTGGAGGGCCGCCCCGCCCTGAGTGTGGAGAACACCGGAGCGCGGGTCAGCGGAGATGCCCTGCCCCACCTGTTTGAAGCCTTTTACCGGGAGGAGGGTTCCCGGAACCGGAGCACCGGCGGCAGCGGACTGGGGCTCTATCTGGTGAAAATGATCCTGGACCGGCACGGCGCGGTGTGTACCATTGAGAATACGGAGGAAGGGGTAAAAGCGACTGTAAGGTTTTAGTTTTCTGCCCATTCCGGACTTTCTTCCGCAGATGTGACCGTTTCAAGTATACGCTGAGACATCGTACAAGCGGAGAAGCTGCATAGATCAGGCCGAGGAGGTTGCGTATGGCGAAAAAAATCCTGGTTCATGGTTCTGGACACAAGGCGGCAAGCTGGAAGGAAACGGTCTCCTGCATGGACGGCAAAGAGGATCTGCTGTGTCCGGACCTGTGTGCCCTGCTTGCCGGGAAAACAGCAAGCTATCCGAGCCTCTATGGGGCGTTTGCAGAATACTGTGATCACGTCGGCAGGGCGGTCCATCTGTGCGGTCTTTCACTGGGCGGTATCCTGGCGCTGAACTATGCGCTGGACTTCCCCGAAAAGGTAAAAACGCTGGTCCTGATCGGGACGCCTCATAAAATTCCCAAGGCGGCGTTCGGTATCCAAAACCTGATTTTCCGCTTTCTGCCCAGATCCGTTTTTGACACCATGGCCTTTGATAAAGAGAGCACGTTTGTCTTGGGCAATTCCATGAAGAAGCTGGATTTCAGCGGCAGAGTGCGCGGTATGCGGTGTCCCGTCCTCATCATCTGCGGGGAAAAGGACCGTTCGAATATCCGCTCCGCCCAATACCTGTCGCAGAACATCCCTGGCGCGGAATTACAGCTTATCGAACATACCGGCCATGTTGTGAATGAAGAAAACCCAAAGGCGCTGGCCGAGCGCCTGAACAAATTCTATTCCCTGCATCCCTGACTGCTCCGCCAATCTATATGGAAGAAAACGAGTCCGCCGCAAAACAGAAATGTTCTGCGGCGAACCTTTTTGGCAGGATATTTCCCGGTGTCCGCTTCTCCACACAAACCACACATAATCTCCAACTCCCCTCCACACAGCCATGGTATCCTTTCCGTATCCCAAGCAGAAAGGATCCCGATCACATGGAAATCAACATTCAAAACGTCAGCATGACCTACCCCAGCGGAAAACAGGCCCTGCAGAACCTGAGTCTGGAGCTCCGGTCTCCCAGCCTCATCGGCCTGCTGGGGCCAAACGGCGCGGGCAAGTCCACTCTGATGAAGCTGCTGGTGGCCGCCCTGCTCCCCACATCCGGCTCCATTCTGGTGGACGGACAGCCCCTTCTCAAGACGGAGCGGCAGCTGAAGGCCCAGCTGGGCTATCTTCCCCAGGACTTCGGGTTGTTCAACGAGCTCACCGTGGCCCAGTTCCTGGACTATATGGCCGCCCTGAAGGGGCTGCGGGACTCCGGAACAGCCGTCCGCGAGGTGATCCGGACGGTCAATCTGGAGGGGCAGGCCCGCGCCCGCATCCGCAGCCTGTCCGGCGGACAGCGCCAGCGGGTGGGCATCGCCCAGGCCCTGCTGGGCGCCCCTCCCCTCCTGATCCTCGATGAGCCGACGGTGGGGCTGGACCCGGAGGAGCGCATCCACTTCCGCAACCTGTTCTCCCGCACGGCCCAGGACCGGCTGGTACTGCTGTCCACCCACATTATCGAGGACGTGCAGTCGGTGTGTGACCGGCTGGTGGTCATCGACCACGGGCAAATCCTGTTCACCGGCACGCCGGAGCAGTTGATTCAGGCGGCAGAGGGCCATGTGGGCGTGTTCTGGGAACGGGAAGCCGGTCAGGAGCAGGGCCTGCACATCACCGCCCGGGTCAACACCAGCCAGGGCGTCCGATGCCGCGCAGTGGCGGACGCGCTGCCCGCCTATGTCCAGCGGTCGGAACCGTCTCTGGAGGACGCCTACCTCTATCTCATCTCACGGGAGGCGGTACAATGAAGCTCCTGCGTCTGTTCCCCCTGGAGCTGGGACGGCTTCTGCACAGCCGCATGACCTGGCTCATCGTTCTTCTGACCGTCATCTCCCCCGCAGTAGGACTCGTCCTCTACAAGCCGGCCATTGCCAGCACCATGCTCTCCATGTACCTGGCCAATCCGGCCCTGGCCGGAGGGGCGGCGGGCGGTATTCTCTTCGGCCTGCTCACAGTATATGAGCTGGACCGGGCCGGCCGCAGCCGTGTGGAGGCGCTCACCAATGCGGTTGTTTCTCCTCTAGCTGCGGCGCTGGTACGCCTGCCGGCCCTGCTGGCGGCAGCCGGACTGGCGCTGGTCCTCACCATGCTGGTGTGGCTTCCCATCAGCTGTGGGCTGATCGGCTCCATCTTTGACGGGGGCGACTATGTCCTGGCGTACCTGCTGTTCATGGGACTGGCGCTCCCGCTGTCTATTCTGGCTGCCTCTGCCGCCTATCAATATACTCGGCGGGCGGACCTGTCCCTGGTGCTCTTTGCCGCCTTTGCGGCGTTGAGCCTGACTGTCTGGGCGGACAACTGGCAGCTCTGCTGGCTGAACCCCTGCGTGTGGGCGCTGTCGGACGATTTCTCCAATTTCCGCATCTTTCGGTCCGTAGCCTGGATGCGGCTCACCTGGCTGGCGGCCCTGGCGGGGATCTGGACGGTGTCGTATCTCTGCATCCGGCAGTACGGGAAGGGGCTGCCCGGCTCCCTGGCCCGGAGCGTGCGGCGGGCCCACCGGCCTATCATCGCCCTGTCGCTTCTGGCCTGTTCCGGCTTTGCCTATGCCGCCCAGCCCCTGGTGGACCACAGCAACCCCGACCAGACGGTTATGGACTTCTACCAGGTTCCCTATGCGGAGAATGTGGTCTGTACCAGCCGCAGCGCCCAGGTATTCCCGGACACCACCGCTGGGACGGTCTCCGGCACGGCGGCCTACCGGTTCCGGAACACCTCCGGGCAGGCGTGGACAGCGGCCTTCGGCGTCAATCCGGGCTATACCATCTCCAACGTGCGGGTCAACGGCGCCGAAGTGCCCTTCTCTGTGAGCGACTATCAGGAGTACAACGAGGCCATGCTGGAGGTGGCCCTCCCGTCGGACCGGGAGATCGAACTGACTATGGACTACGGTGGCTTTCCCCGGGAAAACCGGAATGTGTCCATCATGCAGGGCGGCACGGAGATCAGCTCTGAATACCTATGCCTGGAAAATGCCGGATTGTCTCCCCGCCTGATAAACGTGCTGCCGGGGGAAAACGGTTATCCCACCACCATCGAGATCACGCTTCCCGCATCCATGTCGGTCATCCCCTTCGGGGCCAGCAAGGCGAAGGTCGTCGCAGAACAGACAGACGGCACAAAAACCTGGCGCTATGACTCCAACAGCGCCGGCGGCATTCTCTATGCCGGGGACTACATCCGCCAGGATATCCAGGCCGGCGGCATGGACATCGAATTCTACTACGGCCGCAAGCATCAGGCCGCCATGGAGGCCGCCGGGGCGGCGGAGGCCGTGAAGTCGGTGGTGGACTACTGTACAGCGCACTACGGCATGTTGTCCTTCGGCAGCGGCGATACCCTGAAGCTCATTCAGAGCCGGGTGACCGGCGGCGGCTACGCCGCAAACGGCGCCAGTCTGCTGGACGAGGCAGACTTCACCGCCGACAATCTGAGCGATACCGGCAAGGGCGGCGGAGCCGGAGAAGTCATGATCCACGAACTGGTCCATCAGTGGTGGGGCCTTGGAAACATGTTTGATGCGTCGGATGAAAGCAGCCCCTGGTCGGCAGAGGGCCTGACGGTCTACACCACCTACCGTATTGTCAAGGAGCGATACGGCCCGTCCTACGCACAGGAGCACTATGTGGACCAGTGGCAGCAGGCGGTGGACAACTATTACCTGAACTTCTATGTCCGCAATCCGGACTATTTGGAGGCGCTGCCCGAAGAGGAGCGGCTGGAGATCTCCAACAGCCTCCGCTATGTGCGGCAGTACTGCGAAATGCCCCTGAAGATTTTGAAAGCGGAGCAACTGGTCGGCGGCGAGGAGGCCATGGACCGGATCCTCCGCGGCCTGTTCAACCGGGAGCTGGATCCCATGTATCCCTATCTGACCTACCAAGACTTTTTAAACGCCTGCGGGCTGACGGAGGAGGACCTGAACCTTGCGTAAAATTTTTCTCTATGAGTGCAAGCGCCTGCTGTGGAACAAATTTTTCGCCGGGCTTGTGCTGGTGCTCCTGTTCTACGGCTGGCAGGTGCTGCGGCGCGTGACCATCCTCGGGGTGTCCCACACCGCCCCCTTTTCCCCCTGGAGCTTCGGGGACTTTCTGAGCCGGATGCTCCCGCTGCTCTGGATCGGGGCGCTGTTTTTCCTGACCTTCTTCACCTCGGAAAAAGCCCGACGGGCAGCAGTGCTCACAGACGCGGCTCCCCTTCCGCCCCGCCGGTACGCCCTGGCCCGGTGCGCCGCCGCTCTGACCGGCACCGCCCTGCTGGCGCTGGCCTGCATCTCAGAAGCCGCCTGCTTCTATGGGATCTATTTCGGCTGGTATGGCTGGAGCGGCCTGGTATTTCCCACGCTGGTCACACTGGTCCCTCCGCTGGTGTTCGCACTGGGCAGCGGCTGGCTGTTGGGAATGCTCCGGCCCTGGCTGCTCTATGTCTGGATGCTGGTTTCTCCCGTCTGTCTGGCGCTCCCCCTGCCGGAATCGCTGGGGCTGTGGAACGGGCGCCTCTTCGCCCAGTATCCCCTGACCCTGGGGACACTGGACCCGGCGTTTACGCTGCCGGCGGCCGTTCTTTTCGTCCAGTTCGCCCTGCTGGCGAGCGGCGTGGTCCTGCTGGCGGTTCGGCCCGAGGGCCAGCGGCAGCACTGAACAGGCCGCCTCCGTCCGCGCCGCATGGGAGAAGGGCGAATTTCCTGTAATGTAATTTTACTTTTCACCAATTAAAGCACAGTAATATTTTCGTTTTGATGGAAACAATTGTCCTCCTCTCCGAATCCGGCCTGTGGGATCAGGCGGCTCCGTATCCGGAAAGTGGAAAACCGTTCCAGGCAGGACGGCGTGTGTGCAAAGAGCCCGGCACGCCGCAGTGTGCTCCCCTCTTTCCAAAAGGACAGGCATCCGGAGATTCCGGATGCCTGTCCTTCTGCTTTTGAATCAGCTGCGAGCGGTCACTTCACATCGGGCATGGCCCACTCTTTAACGCCCGCAAAGTACGGGCTCTGCTTACGGCGGCGGAAGTCGTCCGCGTCCTTCTGAGACCAGTCGTACAGGCCCTGCCCCGCCGCCTGCCCGGTCTTGCCGGTGGCCAGGCCGTCCAGCACCAGCTGCTGGAGCTCCCGGGTGCCGCACAGGTCCGGATAGACGTTCTTTGCAATGGCGCTCTCCAGTTCGTATCCCACGGCGTCGAAATACTCCAGCAGGCCGATGGATGCATAGCGCATTCCCACGGCGTACTTCACCGCCCGGTCAATGTCCGCCGCGGTGGTGACTCCCTGCTCAATGAGGTAGATGGACTCCCGGAACAGCGCCTGGGCAAAACGGTTCACCAGGAAGCCGGGCACACTGCGGTTCAGCACCACTACCTGCCGGTGCAGCGTCTCCAGCAGCGCCAGCGTACGGGTCACTGTGTCCTCCGCCGTCTTTTCGTGGCGCACCACCTCCACCAGGGGCAGCATGTGCACCGGCTGGAACGGATGCGCGATCAGAAGGCGCTCCGGGTGGGAAACCAGCCCCGCCAGGATCTCTGCGTCGATGGAGGACGTGCAGGAGGCGATCACCACGTTGGGCGCAGCGTTCTGCTCGATGGTCTCATAGACGGCCCGCTTTTCCTCAGTGCCCTCCGCCACTGCCTCGAAGACGAAGGTGTGCTCCTGCAGAGCGGCAGGGTCGTTGGTGATGGTGACCAGGGCCATGGCGGCCTGCTTGTTGCCCTCCGTAGCCAGGCCCTCGGCGATCAGGTCATCCCAGTTCTGCTCGATGGACTTCCGGCACCGCTCCAGCCCCCGCTCCGAGTGTCCGATGACCGTGCAGGGCAGGCCGTTGCCGATGATGAGCGTGGCCTGGCAGGAACCGATGGTGCCCGCTCCATAAACCGCAATTCGTTCCATAGCTGCCTCCTTTTATGATTCCTATGATTCTATTACATCATGGCCCAGCCGTGGGTCAGCCGCAGGGACTGGCCCGTCAGAGCGCCCTGATCCTTGGACAGGAATACCAGCGTGTTGGCTACATCCTCCACCGTGGTGAACACCCCGTCCACGGTATCCCGCAGCATGATGTTCTTCACCACTTCCTCCTCCGTAATGCCCAGGGAAGCCGCCTGCTCGGGGATCTGCTTTTCCACCAGCGGCGTCTTGATGAAGCTGGGGCAGATGGTATAGGTGTAGATGCCGTACTCGGCGCCCTCCCGGGCTATGGCTTTTGCCAGTCCGGCCACGCCGTGCTTGGCGAAGTTGTAGGGCTCTTTCAGCTTGGAGCCCACGAAGGACTGTACGGAGCCGGTGAACACGATCCGGCCGCCCTTGCCGGAGGCCTTCATCCGGCGGTAAGCCGCCCGGGACACCAGGAAGGCGCCGTCGGCGTGAATGGCCATCATCTTCCGCCAGTCCGCGAAGGGATACTCCTCAAAGGGGTGGACGATCTGCACACCGGCATTGGACATGACCAGATCGCAGGAGCCGTAGGTCTCCATCATCTTGTCAAAACCAGCCTCCACCTCCTGCTCATCGGCCACATCCATGTGGACGGCGATGGCGGAGAGGCCCTCTGCTGCCAGTTTGGCAGCCAGTTCCTCCGCAGCGGGCAGATTCACATCCGCCACCACGACGCCGTACCCCTCCTGCGCCATGCGCTCGGCGCAGGCCTTGCCGATACCGGACGCAGCACCGGTAATCAATGCGGATTTCATAGTCATCATGATTTCCTCCTCAATCATTTATCTTGTATCTTGATCTCGTCCGAAGCGTCAAACGATGCCGATGGTACCCAGAATGATGGCAACGATATTGGCCAGGATGGGAATTGCGCCGGCCACTATGAACATATCGAAGTATCCGCGCTTGTGGGAGATCTTGCAGTAGGACAGATAGGTGACCACCGCGCCGTCATGGGGCATGGTGTTCAGTCCGCCGCAGGCGATGGAGCCAACCCGGTGGAACACCGCCAGAGGAATGCCGGAGGTCTGGGACATCTGAATAAAGTTATCCGCCAGAGCGTCCAGGGCGATCTGGAGACCGCCGGAGGCGGAGCCTGTGGCACCAGCCAGGACATTGATGGCAATGGATTCTGCGATCAGGGGACTGCCGCCGATTCCCAAAACCAGCTCGGACAGGAACGCAAAACCCGGGGTAATCTTCACAACGGAGCCGAAGCCTACCGCTGCCGCGGTGTTCATAATGGCGGACACTGCGCTCTGGCAGCCCTTGTTGCAGGTCTCACCTACATTGGTCAGATACACACTGCCCCGCACCTTTCCCATCAGGAACAGGAACACCAGGGAGAGCAGGATCCCCGCCAGCAGGCACACCACGATGTTCATCTTGAACACATTCAGCAGGATCACAATGACCACAAAGGGGATAAAGCAGCACCAGGCCGGGGGCAGCTTATCGTCCGGCACCTCCTCCGGCATCTCATCCGGTTCGTCATACCCCTCGCCCGCGGCACGGAACTTCTTGGCCCGCCAGCTCAGCCACAGGACAGGACCCACGAACATGATGATGGTGCACACAATCCCGATCACAGGCGCCGCCGTGGCGGTGGTTCCGAAATACTCTGTGGGAATCAGGTTCTGGATCGTCGGCGTGCCGGGCATCGCGCTCATGGCAAAGGTAAAAGCGCCGGTCATAATCGTGGCCGGAATCAGGCGCCGGGTAATGTCAGCCTCCTTGAACAGCCCCAGCACAATGGGATACATGGAGAAAATGATGACGAAGCCTGAGATCCCGCCATAAGCCAGCACACCGCCGCACAGGACGGAGGCAAAGATCGCTTTGTCCCGCCCGACCAGCTTTACAACGGCTTTCGTCAAAGAGACCGCGCCGCCGGAATCCTGCATGATCTGGCCAAAAATCGCGCCCAGCATAAACGCCGGGAACCACTCCTTGACGAAGCCGACCATACCCTCCATGTAGTTCTGCGTATAGGCGGTAAACATGTCCAGCCCGCCGGTGAAGGCCACCAGCAGCGCGCAGACAGGAGCGGCCCAAAGCAGGGATTTTCCACGGAATGCCAAAAAGATCAGCAGCGCAAGGCCGACAATAATGCCAACCAAACTTAACATAAAGGCTTTCTTCCTCCCGCTATCAGAATGTAGATCTGGTCCAGGCTACAACTCTGGACGGATCCGGGGTTCACACAGAAAAGCCGCCGGCCGGCAGTGCTTCCAATGTTTATCATAGCGGAAGAATATATAAATTTCAATAATTTAATTTATCAAAAATTATATAGAATTTTTATTGTAAAATTCCAATTCTATAATATTATTCAAAAAATATTATTATAGAAAATAATAGCTCGCTTCAATACCCGTCTTAAAGGTCATCCGGCGGGAGATGGTGCTTGCAGTAATCCAGAAACAGCGCGCAGGCTTTCGGCATATACTTGTCCTTGTTCCAGGCCAGCACGATGTCCCAGTATTTCATGCTGTCGCTCATGGGCACGCAGCACACATTAGGATCCGGATGCTTGTCCAGCACCGGCTTGGGCAGGATGGAAACCGCATGGTTTTTTGACACCAGCTCCACCATGAAATCCCACTGGGAGCTGAGCAGGGCGAATTTCGGCCGGAAACCGGCCGCATGGCAGGCGTCCACGATCTGTTCGTGGAGAATGAAGTCCTGATTGAAGATGGCGAAAGAGTCATCCCGGAGCTGGGAGACCGTGACGGAGGGCTCCTTCGCCAGCGGGTGGCTCTTGTGAAGCAGCGCCACGTTCCTCTGGGTGGAAAAATGACAGTAAGCAAAGGAGGACAGGCGTTTGGAATTGAGCGTGACGGCGATATCCACCTCGCCGCGCTCGATCCGCTGGTCGATGCGGTAGGCGCCGTCCTCAATCATCTTGATCTCAATATTGGGATACTCCATGGAGAAATTGGGGATCAAGTCGCCGAAAAAGCAGGCGCCGAACAGCGGAGAGAGGCCCAGGGTGAATTTGCCGGAGCTGTTTTTGTTGGTGGTCTTCATATCGTCCAGCGTCTCCTGATACAGGTCCAGGATCTGCTTGGCCTTGGTCCACAGGCGCAGACCCTCGTCGGTCAGGTGCTGCTCCCGGTTGAAGGCGTAAAAGAGCTGAACACCCAGCTCCTCCTCCAGTTTTTTGACCGTGACGGACAGCGTGGGCTGCGACACCGCCAGACTCTCTGCTGCCTTGGAGTAGCTGCCCGCCTGTGCCACCGCCGTAAAATAATACAACTGTTTGATATCCATAGGAACGCCTTTCTGCCCTGTGCTGGTATCGGGGCCCATTTTGTTTCATCATAGCCCAATTTTCCCAAAATGGAAACCCCAAAATGCGGAGCCGCAGTCTTTTTCGGTAACATACCGGGGTGGATCATGGCACCCTTCCGGTTTGAGAAACGGCCCCGGGCACCTACAAGGGCGGCCTTCTATGCTTGATTGGAGGCGGGCGCATGGGCCAGCGGGCCGCAGCGTCCGGGTGCTTCCAACCGGCCCTCCAGGATTTCAGCTCCCTTCCCGGCAGCTCCTGTCGGGAAGGCGGCATCCCCACAGTCTTCCGCCGCTTCCACCCAAGAAAAGCAGCCCCGCGCCGGTCCGGCGCAGGGCTGTCATTCAGACAGGAAACGGAACGCCGGGTCCGGCGGACCTCCTCCCTCACATTTGAAATCCCTGCAGCAGCTTGGCGGTAAACGACCGCGTCAGCTCCCGGACAGAAATCCGGACATAGCCGACGCCCGCCAGCTCCATAGCCGTACGCTGTTGCTCCGTTACTGCGGTATAGGGGTAAATACCGAACATGAACGGGAAAAAAGCATAGAGGAATCCCTGCACGTCCTCATCCGTCATCCGGGGGAAAAACTTCTCCAGGCAGTGGGTCACGGCCAGCAGGGAGCCGCCATACGCCTTCTTGAACGCCACCAGATTTTCGATCCGGCTGTTGGCCTCCATATCATAGTGATTCATGGCCATCAGCTTCAGCAGCCGCTCCCGCCGCTCCAGTGTGCGGGCCAGCTCGTCGGAGAAAGCATCCACGGACAGCTTCCGGTGTCCGCAGCGCAGGGCGTCCAGATCCTCGATCCATGCCTCGTACTCCCGCTGGAACAGAGCCAGAAAGATCTCCTCTTTTGTCTGGAAATAGTTATAGATCGACGTTCTGGTGAAAGAGGTCTTCTCCCCGATCTCCTTCAGCGTGATCTCCTTGAAGCTCCTGGTCTCATAGAGTACGGCACAGGCATTGACAATCTCCGCTTTCCGCGCGTTCGTCAGCTCTTCTGATCCTCTCGGCATGGCAGTTCCCTCTCTTGTTTCCATGGGTTTCCGGCACGCATTCCGCGCCTATGGTCCCAGTGCTGTTCAAACACATGATACCGGTTTCCCATCGCTGTGTCAAATAGAACACGGGGCGTCCGTCCACAGCTCTCACCCAGCCGGATGGGCCGGGTATTGGGAACGCCTGCTCAAGGCCGGTGTCCTGCGGCCCCGGCGCTTCAGCACCCCGAATTCAGCACGCTTTTGGTCCAGGCGGCCGCATCCATGTGGTTGAGCAGCTTGCCCTTCTTCCAGTTGGCCTGGGGACAGTGGGACTTCAGGCTCCGCTCCGCCTTCTCGATCCCGCTGCCGCCGGAGGTGGCGAAGGGAATCACCGTCTTGCCGGAAAAATCAGATCTCTCCAGGAACGTGTCCACGATACGGGGCTCCACATACCACCAGATGGGGAAGCCGACGAACACGGTGTCGTACTGGTCCAGATCCGCCGCCGGTGCCGCGATGGCGGGGCGGCAGGCTGGATCGTTCATCTCCAGCGTGCTGCGGCTCTTCTGGTCCATCCAGTTCAGGTCCGCAGCGGTATAGGGCTCTGCCGGACAAATCTCATACAGATCCGCTCCAGCGGCCTTTGCCATCTCCTTCGCCGTGCGGGCCGTGACGCCGCTGGCGGAAAAATAGGCGATCAATATCTTGCTCATTGCAGGTTGCTCCTTTCAATGCTTACAGTTCGGTCAGATCATACGTCCGGGAGCCGAAGCCCAATTCCGCTGCGGCCTCGATGGTGTGGATGCCGTTGCGGCTGTTCACCCGCTCCATGAAGTGTTCCCTGCCCGGATCATCGGATTGCATTACCAGGTCGATACAGGCCTGGTCGATGGCCACTGGGTCCAGAGAGGCCAGGATGCCGATGTCCTTCATGCAGGGATCCTCGGCCACGGCGCAGCAGTCGCAGTCCACGGACAGGTTCTTCATCACATTGATGAAGGCAATCTTGCCCCGAAAGTGCTCTATCACGCTGGAGGCAGCATCCGCCATGGCCTCTGGAAAGACCACGGAGCTGGCGTGCTGCTCCCAGGTCTTGAAGCGGTCATCGGTTTTCCCGGCGGAGTGGATCAGCGCCTTCCCCGCCCGGGAGGCGCAGCCGATGGCCAGTTGCTTCAGGGCGCCGCCGTAGCCGCCCATGGGGTGGCCCTTGAAGTGGGCCAGCACCAGCATGGAGTCATAATGCAGGATGTGTTTGCCCACGTGGTTCTCCTTCAGGACCTTGCCATTGGGGATGGGCCACACCACGTCGGGGCCCTCGGCGTCCATCAGGTCCACGTCGAAGTACTTGGTCCAGCCATGCTCCTGCAGCAGCTTCCGGTGGGACTCCGTATGATCCCGGACACCGCCAGCCGCATCACCATAGGCGGTATTGCACTCCACGATGGTGCCGTGGACCTCCTCTACCATGGGACACCAGAATTCCGGACGCAGGAAATTCTGGTTGCCCTTCTCCCCGGAGTGGACCTTCACGGCCACCTTGCCGGGCAGCTCCACGCCCAGGGCACGATACAGCTCCACTACTTTTTCAGGCGTGATCTCCCTTGTGAAATAGACATTCGCTCTCATATTGCAGGTCTCCTTATTGACATAGTGTCAGTATCTGCATTATAGCCGTATTCTGACACGATGTCAATAGATTTTCAACAGAAATTCTGCTCTCCACCCAGGTGATTCCCAGGATAGCCTTTTGTGTGTCGTCCGTTTCTTGCATTTAAAAAATTTTTAACAAAATGTTAACTTTTTTCTGTTTGAGGACGGAAAATTAACCTGTGTTAATGCAATCTTCCCTGTAATTTTGTATAATTGCGGCGAAAGAAAGGAAGATGCGATGCATATTCAGGATTGTTTGGAGGAGATCCTCCACCTTGAGGATACAGATCTGGCCGCCAGTCTCGCAGATGCCTCAAGGCTTTTTTCCTGCAAAAAGAGGCAGCTTGTCGCCAAGCCGGACGCCTGCTCTGACTGGATCCCGTTTCTGGTCAGCGGAGTCATTCGGGGTTACCTGACGGATGAAAAAGGGCGGGATATCACGGATTGCTTCCTCTACCGGCCTGGAGAGGCCGTGCTGAGTCTCAGCATCTTGACAGCTTCCTTCCCGATCAACTTTGAGGCGGTGACGGACTGTGTGCTCTTGTCCATCCCCACCCAGCTCCTTGCGGAGCAGTTCCAGCAGTCCGCAGAGCTGCAGCAGCTGTATAGTTCTTACCTGCTGGAGAAACTGAAGCTGGAACGGGAGCTGAAGCTCCTTCTCGGCATCAGCTCCGCCATGGAGCGGTACCAGTGGTTTCTCCGCCGCTATCCCGAGCTGGCGGACGTGGTCAGCATCAAGCACATCGCATCCTTTTTATGTATGTCCCCAGTGTCTCTGAGCCGCCTGCGCGGGCAGCTGCGCAAGCGCGGCGAGGAGCCTCCGGTCAAGCAGAGCCGACTCTCAGAAAAGAGCGGGCTCTTTTGATGTCCGCCGCCAGAATATGGGCGGCCCAGCTTGTGGAAGATGTTCTCCCGCGCTCCCCGGCGGAACAGCGGGAGCTTCTTGAATACGGCCCTGCGGCCAACGGAAAGAAGGCGATCCCCGGAACTGAGTGACTTCCCCCTGCACCTGTGTGAAATTAGGAAAGACCAAGGAGAAAGCGAAATGAAAAAGAGATTTTTTGCACTGTTCCTGACCATGGCGCTGCTGCTGCCCGCCGTGCTGCTGTCCGGCTGCGCATCTGCCGACAGCGGCATCATGGACACCGCGAATCTGAACGCCACCGCTGCCGGCGGCGACAGCAGCCTGCCTGTCGTGACCTGGAAGATGGGTTCCGTTTGGGGCGCTGGTAACGTCCACTTCACCGTGGACCAGCGCTTCGCGGAGCTGGTGAGCCAGCTGACCGACGGCCGGTTCATCATTACCAATTACTCCGAGGGCGAACTGTGCTCCGCCAGCCAGCTGTTCGACTTTGTCAGCCAGGGCACCGTGGAGTGCGGCGGCGACTGGGGCGGCTACTGGTCCGGCAAGGACACGGCCTTTGAGCTGCTGTCCACTATCATGGACGACTTTACCGCCCTGGACTACTACACCTGGATCTATGAGGCCGGCGGCATGGACTGCTATAAGGAGATGTACGGCCAGTACAACATGGAGTACTTCCCGCTGGTTACCAACCCCTCCGAGTCCGGCATCCGCTCCGTGTCCCCCATCACCTCCATCGAGGATATGCAGCACATGAAGATCCGCCTGGGCGGCGTCATGGCCGGCAAGGCAGCGCAGAAGCTGGGTATCAACATCACCACCGTGGCCGCCTCCGAGCTGTATGAGTCCCTGCAGCGCGGCGTGATCGACGGCGGCGAGTTCTCCGGCCCCAAGGCCGACGACTCCCTGAAGCTGCAGGAGGTCGCCCCCTACTGGTGCGCCCCCGCCTGGTATCAGTCCGCCGGTGTCAACGGCGTCATGGTGAACAAACAGGCCTGGGAAAGCCTGCCTGAGGCCTATCAGGTGGCCTTTGAGAGCGCCGCCCGCCTCTGCTGCGGTGAGCAGCTCTCCCGTTACATCTACAATGATATGACCGTCACCAATCAGATGATCGAGGATCAGGGCGTCACGGTCACCAGCCTGTCCGACGAGGACATGCAGCTTATCCGCGAAACCTGCATCGAGACCTATAAGGAGGAGTGCGAGATCAACCCCAACTTCAAGATGGTCTATGAGTCCATGCAGGCCTACCGTGAGACTGCCAACAACTACCGCGACTGGACCGGCGACTACGGCTTCGGCTTCAACCGCGGCGAATGAACGCCTCTTCAACAACTGATGAGAGAGTTTATGAAAGAGGTGTGAATTTCTGATGAAAGCCATCAAAGCAATCTACAATGGCATCGACAAGTTCAACGACTTCCTGGGCCGGATCTTCTCCGTCCTGTCGCTGGCAATCCTTGCCGTCATCATGTGCGAGGTCATCCTGCGCCGTATTTTCAACCGGCCGCAGATCTGGACTCAGGACCTGATCGTGATGCTGTTCGCCTGCTATATCATTCTGATCAGCGCATACGGCCTTCAGAAAAAGGCCTTCGTGGCGGTGGACGTGGTCTACGCTATGTTCCCTGTCCGGGTCCAGCACATCCTGCATATCGTCACATACGCGATCTTCCTGGTCCCCTTCCTGATGGGTCTCGTTCCCGCCAGCTGGACCTTCTTCCTGAACGCGTATACCACCGGTGAGCAGACCTACTCCGTGTGGGCCGCGCCCACCTGGCCGGTGAAGCTCTGCCTGTTCGTGGGGCTGGTGCTGCTCGCCATCCAGGCCGTCTCTGAGATCCTCAAGCATGTAGAGGGACTCGTCACGGCTTCCGCGAACGGAAAGGAGGCGCAGGGATGACTGCGATTTTGGAACAACTGCAGGGGCTGGTCGCAGCCGCTGAGATCCCCGCCGGCACGCTTGGCGTGGCGCTGATCCTCGGCCTGTTCGGCCTGATGGTCGTGGGCCTTGTCCTGGGCCAGGAGCTGGCCTTCGTGCTGGGCGGCGCCGGCGTCATCGTCGGCTGGCTGGCCTGGGGTACCCCCGGCGTCACCATCGCCATGACAAAGATCTACGACCAGATGCAAAGCTACTCCATGGTGGCCATCCCCATGTTCGTGCTGATGGCCAACTTCCTGACCCACTCCAAGGTGGCGGACGGCCTGTTTGAGTCCATCCGTTACCTGCTGGGGCCCCTGAAGGGCGGACTGGGTCTGGCCGTGATCCTGGTTTCCACTGTATTCGCCGCCACCACCGGCATCGTGGGCGCCTCCGTTGTCACCATGGGCATGCTGTCTCTCCCCGTGCTGCTGCGCAGCGGCTACAAGCCCTCCCTGGCCTGCGGCATGGTGTGCGCCGGCGGCTCCCTGGGCATTCTGATCCCGCCCTCCATCATGCTGGTCTCCATGGGCTCTTACGCAGAGGTCTCCGTCGGCAAGATCTTCTTCGCCGCCATCGTCCCCGGCCTGAGCCTGTCCCTGGGATACATCATCTACCTGATGGTGGTCTGCCACATCCATCCCGACTGGGGCCCGGCCATGAGTCCCGAGGAGCTGGCGGAGATGCCCCTGAAGAAGCGCATCACCGGCTCCCTGATCAACCTGATCCCGCCGCTGATTCTGATCTTCGGCGTGCTGGGCTCCATCTTCGGCGGCATCGCCACCCCCACGGAGGCCGCGGGCATCGGCGCCCTGTTCTCCCTGATCCTGGCGATCTTCTACAAGCAGTTCAGCTGGAAGATGCTCTATGAGTCTCTGATCGACACCGCCAAAACCACCGCCATGGTGTTCATCATCCTCTTCGGCGCAGCTGCCTTTACCGGCGTGTTCATGTCTCTGGATGGTGACCAGATCATCGCGGACTGGGTCCTGAGCATGGGTATCGGCAAGTGGGGCGCTTTCGCCATCATGATGGTCATCATGTTCCTTCTGGGCATGTTCATCGACTGGCTGGGCATCGTCATGATCGTGTTCCCCATCTTCCTGCCGATCATGGATACCTTCGGCTTCGACCGGCTGTGGCTGGTGGCCGTCAGCGCCACGCTGCTGCAGACCTGCTTCATGACGCCGCCCTTCGGCTTCGCCCTGTTCTATGTGAAGGGCATCCTGCCTCCGAGCATCAAAATCCAGGAGGTCTACAGGGGCGTTATACCGTTCATTATCATCATCTGTATCGTGACCGCGCTCTGCGCGGTGTTCCCGCCGCTGGTCACCTGGCTGCCCAGCATGCTGGCAAGCTGATCCCCATAAGCGAAGAGGTCCGAAGGACGTACGTCCTTCGGACCTCTTTTCTCTTTTGTCCATTTCCAGCGGACGGCCGGTCTGCCGGAGACGTTACGCCCGGGTCTGAAACACCCGGCTGCGGTGGACCAGCCGCTCCACAAAGGACGTGGCCGGGTGCGCCAGGAGGCGGCTTGGCGCGTCATACTGCTGGATCTGCCCGGCGTCCATCACCAGTGTGCGGGTCCCCAGTTTCAGGGCTTCCGCGATGTCGTGGGTCACAAACAGGACGGTGATGCCGCTCTCCCGGTGGATGCGCAGGAGCTCATCCTGCAGCTGGCCCCGGGTGATCTCGTCCACCGCGCCGAAGGGCTCGTCCATCAGCAGAAGCTCCGGACCGGCGGCCAGCGCCCTGGCGATACCCACCCGCTGGCGCTGCCCGCCGGAGAGGGCGCGGGGATACCGCCCCGCCAGCGCCGGGTCCAGCCCCACCTGCTTCAGCAGGGCAGCGACTTTTTCTCTGCACTGCTTCCCCTTCCATTCCTCCAGGCCGGAGATGGCGGGCACATAGGCAATGTTCTTCTCCACGGTCATGTGGGGAAACAGGCCCACGTTCTGGATGGCGTAGCCGATGCGGCGGCGCAGGGCCACCGGGTCAATTCGGGCCACATCCTGCCCCTGGATCAGGACTCGGCCCGTGTCCGGCGACAGCAGGCCGTTTACCAGCTTCAGCACGGTGGTCTTTCCGCAGCCGGACCGGCCGATGATCGACACAAATGCGCCCGGCTCCACATCCAAAGAGAAGTCCCGCAGAACGGTCTGGGTGCCGAAGGCCTTGGAGACGCCTTCAAAGCGAATGATCGGCTGGGTCATATCACGCCTCCAGCAGGCCCTTCTGGAGCAGGAAGTCCCTGGCCGCATCCCGCTCGTTCCGGCCCTCCACCTCCACCTGGTAGTTGAGCGCGGCCATCTCCCCGTCTGAGAGAATACCGTCCATCTGCATCAGCACCTCCTCCAGACCGGGGAATTTTTCCAATGCGTCCCGGCGGACCACCGTGGAGCAAAAGTAGTTCACCTGCAGATGCTTGTCATCCTCCAGCGTCACTAGGTCTGTGTCCGGATTCGCCAGTTGGGCGTCGGTGGTGAAGGCGTTGGTCACGTCGATATCTCCGCCGGCCAGGGCCTGGTATTTCAGGCCGATGTCGATGTCCACCACATTCCGGAAGTCCAGGCCGTAAGTCTTGCACAGGGTTGGAAAGCCGTCCTCCCGCTCCAGATAGTCCGGGTTTCCGCCGAAGGTCAGCTCACCGGCCGCCCCGGCCAGATCGCTGGTGGTCTCCAGGCCGTACTGCTCCGCCACATCGCCCCGGACGGCAACGGTGAAGGTGTTGTTGAAGCCGTACTTCCCCACCCAGGTCATGTGGAACTTCTCCTCGTACTCCTGCTGAAGCCGGGTGAACATCTCTGCATCATCCACACCCTCGGCCTGGTGGTCCAGCACCAGTACCCAACCGCTGGAGGTATACTCCGGATAGAGGTCGAACTCTCCGCTCTCCATGGCGGGCTGGATGTTGCTGGTGCCGCCGCCCACGCCCTTAGTGATCTCCACGTCATAGCCGGCCTGCTCAATGAGAAGGCCCAGCATCTCTCCCAGGATGTACTGTTCCGTCATGGGCTTGGTGGCGATTCGGACAGGGTCGCCAGAGCCGGTCTCCCCTCCGGAGGCGGCGCCTCCGCCGCAGCCGGTCAGGGTGCCCAGCATCAGGATGGCTAGGACGGCCGCCTGCAGTCGATTCAGGATGTTCATAAGTTCAGCTTCCTCTCTTTTTGAAATAGCGCTCCAGCGCGCCCAGCGCCAGATCGCAGACAATGGCCAGCAGGGCGATCAGGATGCTGCCCGCCGCCGTCATGGCCGGATCGTAAATGGTGATTCCCCGGTAGACGGCCACGCCCAGGCCACCGGCCCCCACAAAGGAGGCAATGCCGGCCACGGAGATGGTCATGACCACCATGTTCCGCACGCCCGCCAGGATGACTCCGGCGGCCATGGGCAGCTTCACCCGAAACAGCGCCTGTGTCCCCGTACTGCCCATGCCCCTGGCTGCCTCCAGAATATCCGGGTCCAGTGTGGTGAGTCCCACGTAGGTGTTGTGCACCATGGGCATGATGCCGTAAACCGTCAGGGCAATAACGGCAGTCTTGTTGCCGATCCCGCTGAAGGGGATCAGGATGCCCAGCAGGGAGATGGCGGGAATGGTGTACAGCACGTTGCAGACGCCCATCACCGGCGGCGCGATACGGGGATGCTCCGCGATCCAGATGCCTGTCAAAAGACCGATCATGCCGGACATGGCGATGACGGTCAGAGCCAGGCCGATGTGGGCCAGCAGCAATCCCGCGAACCAGTCTGCCCGCTGGGCGTACAGGCCCAAAATCCCTTGCAGCAGTTTCATGAGCCGCTTACGGGTGCAGGCGGCGCACTGCGTCTGCCGGACAGGCCTCCGCGCAGCGGCCGCACTGGAGGCAGTGCGCCCAGTTGATGACATAGGGCGTTCCGGGAGTGATGCACTTCTGGGGACAGGCTGAGGCACAGGCGCCGCAGCCGATGCATGCATCCTGGATCACAAAGCCGTTGTACTCCTCCGTGTCCCCGCCGTAGGCAAATGTCTCCCGGCTGATGGGATAGTGGAGCAGGTCGAACCACTCGCCATGGCCCGCGTAGATGTGGAAGGCGTCCAGGATATAACGGCTCTCACCGGGGTAGACCTCGTTCATACCGGGATTCTGCGCAAAGACCTTGTCCACCCAGCTTTTGTCCACGACCCGCAGCTTCCCGGTGAATTTCAGGGACTGGCAGTCTGGACACATGGCTGCCAGGGCGATCTCTCCCGTCTCCACCAGCTGCTTGTAGAAGGGCTTGCCTCTGGAGGTGACAATATACATCCCATCGTCCTCTGCCAGCATCACGTTGATGATCCGGGCCTGGGGATGGCCCTCCGCATCCACCGTGGCGGCGGCTGCGATCTTCACCCGGCGGAACAGGTCCACGTATTTTTTTGCTTTTTCGTTCATGGAGAACACCCTTTCGTTTTCTGATCTGTGCCCCCATGGTAGCGCGGCAGGCGGCTTTCGTAAAGTACGCACAATCTTGTGGCATAGGCACCAACAGGTAACGAATGGGCAGTTACCAGCCGGTAACGATTGGGCAACTGCAAGGTATCGCGGCATTTTGAGACCGGGAAAATTTTTCCCAGGATACGGCTTCACAGGGGTGTCTGCCTTGGCGCTTCAGGAGGCTTTCCCCGCCGCAGGCAAAAAGCCAGCCCCGCGCCTGCTGAGCGCGGGGCTGGCTCTCCTGCAAGATCGCATTTGATGCCGGTGTGTTCAATGCCATCCGGAGGCTGGTGAAGATCTCCGCGGGACCTCCGCCCCGCTCAATATCCGGCCTTGCCGCTGCCGGGCTGGCCGTAGGACCTGAATCGCTCCATGACCTCCGCCATCTGCTCATCCGTCAGGATATTGGGCGTGCCGATGCACATGGTCCGGTACTGCAGCTCCGCGACATACTCCAGATTACAGGCCAGGCCGTAAGCACTTTTGAGGTCCCTGCCGCAGGCCACCAGGCCGTGGTTGCTCAGCAGAACGGCGTCGCTGCCGCCGCAGGCCTCTATGGCGGCCTCTGCCAGCTCCGCTGTGCCGAAGAGGCGGTACGGCGCGCAGGGGACGGTGGCTGCTCCGGTGTCGCCGATTGCATAGTGGACAGCCCGAAGGGGCTGGCCCAGCACGGCAAAGGTGGTGCAGTACATGGAGTGGGTGTGCACCACGGCCCTGGCGTGGGGCTTGTGGCGA
This sequence comes from Oscillibacter sp. KLE 1745, assembly GCF_000469445.2. NCBI lineage: Bacteria > Bacillati > Bacillota > Clostridia > Eubacteriales > Oscillospiraceae > Oscillibacter > Oscillibacter sp. KLE 1745. Next base: position 71,818 of record NZ_KI271715.1, read on the forward strand.
TAGAACGCGGTGTGCAGCGCCCACTCGCTGGAGGGCTTGCGGACGCCGTCCACAATGTTGGCCTCCAGGTCCGTGATGACCACGTCCTCCGGCGTGGTGGAGAAATAGTCCATGCCGGAGGGGCTGATGGCCATCAGTCCCTTTTCCGCGTTGCAGACGCTGATATTGCCGCTGGTTCCCGTGCTCAGACGGTCGGTGCTCATTTTCCTGCCGTATTCAACAACCAGCTCTCTTTCCTCCTGCATCAGCATAATTTGCTGCCTCCTGTTTTCATTTTCATTTTTAATTTCTGATATAGCTGCCCGTATGATTCCGGTTTTGCGGACACGCCGGAAAAGGCGGGCGGGGCTTCCGTCCCTTGCCTGATATGCAGCAGAGCACATTTCTCCCGGCGGAAAGGACCTACCCAGATTCCTTCCACACAGCCGGATCGGCCTGCCGGGGGTGCTCTTCGGCATCCGGCCCAGCGCCGCAACCGGCATACCGTCCCCCTGCGTTTTCCAGTTCTTCCGCCCGGCGGCCCTTTGCCGTCAATAGAACGGCTTGACGTCAGAGTCAAAATAGTTTCCCAGCAGATACGGCACATACACGCCCTTGTCCGTCACCACGCCGGAGATCAGATGCGGCGGCACTACGTCGAAGGAGGGGTAGATGGCCTTCACCCCGGGGAGCGTGTTGGGGATCCCCCGATAGGAGAGGACTTGGGCGGGGTCCCGCATCTCGATGACGATGTCGTCCTTCGTCCGCTTCTCCCGGTCCGGGATGCCGGTGACATAGTAGGGCACCCCGAAATACTTGGCCAGGATGGCGATCTGGAAAGTGCCGATCTTGTTGGCGATATGGCCGTCCCAGGCGATGGAGTCCGCCGCTGAGGTAAAGAGGTCGATGCCCTCCCGCTCCATGGCGTAGGCGATCATATTGTCTGTCAGGACCGTGGTATCGATGCCCATCTGGGCAAAGCAGCTGGACGTGAGCCGGGCCCCCTGTAAATAAGGCCGTGTCTCCGCGCAGTAGGCCCGGAAGGTCTTGTTCTGCCGCCTGGCGGCCCGGATCACTGTGCCGATGATGGTTTCGCCGAAGCACTGGGTCAGGATGGCGCCGCCATTGGGGATCAGATTCGCCAGATAATGCCCCACCACCTGCATGGTGCTGTACCGGCGGTTCAGGGACTCCACAGTGGATGCCACGATGGCCTCCACCGGATCCCGGCCCGCAGCCAGGGTCTCCTTCGCCACATCGGCACAGCGGCAGGTGATCTGGCCGTACCGGTTGGCGGTGGTAGGCCGGGCGTGTGCCAGGTCATAGGCCGCCTGCCGCAGAAACTCCTCCTGCGCCCGTGCGCCCTTGTCCCGGACCTGCCAGGCAGCCAGGGCCATGCCCATGCCCACGGCGGTATAGGGGCCCGCGCTCTGGGTCACCATGTCCGCGATGGCCTGTACCACCTCGTGGTAGTCCGTGCACACCACGAACCGGACCTCTGTGGGATAGACCCGGCGGTCCAGAATGCGGACTTTTCCCTTCTCAAACCACGCCACATGCTCATATTGCAGCAGGAACGGCATATCCCGGTCCATACGTTCCATCTTGCCGCCTCCTTTACGCCAGTATCCCGCGGAAAGCTCTGGTCACAGCGGAGCCATTCAGGCCGCTCTCCCGCTCCCGGATTAGGAAGATACCCATTTTAATCAGGGCCCGCTCCATGGGAATCCGGATGTCCGGGTCTGTGACGGAGGTGACCTCCATGACCTTGGAGTCGCCCACCACCCGTCGGATGATCTCCGTGCCCGCATAGCCGTAGGAGTCGGCCATGACGCCGTCCAGATACGCGCGGCAGAACCCCTCCGCCCGGTACAGGGGGAAGGTCACCAGCTCGTCGTACCTGGCGGTCAGCTTCTCCGCCGTCAGGTCGCACACGCCGCGGATGGTATCCTCCAGCGCCCGGGCAGCCGCCGTGTCCTGCGGTACGGTGAAACAGCGGTTGGCCCAGGAGAAGAACAGGTTCCCGATGACGTTGCCGATATCATATCCCATGGGACCGTAAAAGGCGAATTCCGGATCAATGACCTTTACGCCCTGTTCGTTGGCAAAGATGGAGCCGGTGTGGAGATCCCCGTGGAGCAGCGCCTGGGCGTTGTTCATGAAGCCGTTTCGGAGCCTGCCCACCTCCCTGTGAAGGGCATCATTTTCATAGAGAAAGGTCCTGACAAAGTCCTCGTTCCCGGGGGTAACGATGTTGCGGCCCTTGTAGTTCCAGTAGGGTTCCGTCAGGACCAGATCCTCCGTGATGTCGCACAGCTCCGGATTGGTGAAGAACTGCACCCGGCGCTTTTTCTCCCGGCGGTCCAGCACCAGATCCGTGGTGGGCAGCAGGGACTGGGCCAGGAAGGTGGAGATGTTCTCCGCCAGATGGCCGTATATCCTGCCCGCCAGCAGCTCCTTGCGGAGGTTCCGATAGGCGGAGATATCCTCCATGGACAGAGCCGCCATGGTCTCGTCATAGTGGTAGACCTCCGGGATGTAATCCGGCGCCAGCCGGGACTCCAGCTGCAGGGCCTGCGCCTCGATCCTGCTCCGATAGATGTCCAGCGGCCGCCCGGAGGAGCGCAGCCGCTTGTCCGCCTGCTTGACGATGACCGAGCGGCCATCCCGCAGAGAGCGGACCCGGAAGACGTAGTTGATGTTGCCGTCGCCGATCTCCGTACAGGTGGTCTCCTCATCCGGGTCGAACCGGTGAAGAACCTCTGCCGCATAGCGCTTGACGTCATCCGGCTTCATGAGGAAAAATTCGCTGAATGCAGACATGGATCAAAGGACTCCCTTCTCATTGCGGACCGAAACGGACAGGCGCGGCTTTTACCCTCTCTTTTCAACCCGGGCAGGATTTCCCGCGTGTTTGAAAATGATGGGTAGACCGGGGCAGCGCCGTTTTGCAGCGGCCAGAGCCTGCCCGGCGGCCAGGGATGATCGGCCCTTCTCCGATTGACCATAGATACTTGTTTCTCTTGCCCCGGCCTGCCGGGATATTCCCCAGGCGTTCTGCCGGACAGGCCAAGGAAGCGTGGCATCTCCCTGTCCGTGGGCGATCAACCAAATCATACCATAAGACAGGGCCATTCTCAACAATATGTCCGGTATAACCGCTTAACTTTCAGGATTTCAACCGCCTCAATCATGCACACAAGCAGCTTGCGGCCGTCCCGCCCCGGCTGTCGGGTCCGGGATGCGATGCCGCGCCATTCCCAGGCGAGGATTCTGCTGACGGGGCCGCCTGCTTCCCTCCGGTGCCAACGCACGCTCCGGCAGCCCGGTTCCGCCTGTCATCATTCTGCCGGAACTCCTCCGGCGGAAGTCCGCCAGGACAGAGATTGCCAGGAGAATCCCCAGCCGTTGTCCGTCCATGCGGCGTGGCGCACAGCCATCCGCGAAACGCGAATCGCCGCATGAACGGCAGAAAAGGCATGGCAGCTTGCCATGCCTTTTCCGGCACCGGGTCCGGGGAACCCCAAAAGCGGCATACGGACCGCATCTCCATTCTCCGGCAGAGAGCGTGCCATATCGTGCTTTGTCTCCTCCGCACACGGCCGCAGGTCAGTGTTTGCGTCCTGCCGCAGTGCCTTTCCGCCGCCAGCGGATGAGCCAGCAAAAGCCGATCAACAGCCCGGCAAAGCCGACGGCCAGAATAACGACCGCCAGAGGACCGGCCCGCTCCGTCAGGCAGAAGGTGACCGTCCCGGTCTGGCTCTCCAGCAGCAGATACTGGCCGTCCAACCGGGCATCCGTCTTGGTCCAGCCATCCTCACTCAGCACCCAGAGGTCGTACCGCTTGCCGGGGTCCGGCAGGCGGCAGTGGACCGTGTAGGCCGCCTGTTCCAGGTCCGGGTCCTCCACCGTCACGGTATAGGCGGTGCCCGCATACTCCGCGCCGCCGTCTGTCCAAGCCACCTCTTCCGTGGTGTGGGAGACCTGTGCCCGGCTGCTGAAGCTGCCGTCCACCAGGATCTCCGGCAGCTCCCCGCCATCTGTCAGGGCGGAGGTGTAGGGGGTATACTCCGCCTCCAGGGTCTGGCTGGCGGTGAGGCAGGTGTAGTCCAGATCCGGCCAGGAGGCAGAGCAGCCCTTTTTCGCCGGAATCTCCGGCAGGGCGTCAATCCCCTCTCCGTACTGGAAGGGGACGACCTCTACCACCACGCCGTCCGCCACAAAGGTCAGCTCCAGCCGGGAGAAGGATTCCGGTACGCCGGGCGTGGTGCACAGGGTGTCAAAATCCACCGGTTCAGCATGGCCGGCGTAGCTGATCCCATCCAGAGCCCCCAGTCGTTCACTGGTAAAGGTGTTATCGGATACGGCGGCATCGGCGTCCACATCTCCCGCCACGGCGCCCAGATAGGCGGAGCACTCTTCGATTTCCACCAGCGTATGGCAGTTTTCCAGCGTGGCTCCCAGTCCGGCCACGCCGCCGATATAATCGCCGCCGGAGAGATGACACTTGACCCAGCTGTCCCGGATGGTCCCCCAGGAGGCGCCGGCGATACCGCCTACATAACCGCCGTCCGTGCTGGCGATGTCCCCATAGTTCTCGCAGCCGCTCACCCGCCCCAGGTCCATGAGACCCACCACGCCGCCGGCATAGTCCCGTTTTCCGGTGACGCCGCCCCGGTTCATGCAGGCGCGGACCACGGCCTTCGTCTGATAGCGGAAGTCCAGGGAGCGGTCTCCCTCTTCGATCAGGTCATCCTCGGGGTCGAAGTCGTATTCAATGGCCATGGACCCTACGATGCCGGCCACGTTGATGTCTCCCTCCACGGTCCCTGTGTTCCGGGAATTGGCGACACATCCGGTATCCGGTCCACTGGTCTCCTGGTCCGAGATGTCCTCGAAACGGTCCGACAATTCCTCTCCAGTTTGCTCCAGCAGATCCCGCAGCAGATCCGTGATAACCCGGAACTGGTCTCCGATGGCTTCCAGATCGTCCAATAGTGTATCCGTGGCCGCGGACATGGTCTCCCGCAGGGCGTCGCCGTCCTCCAGTAGACCGGCAAAGACGTCCCCCAGGGCGTCCCCCTGCTCCCGAATGGCACTGTCAATGGGACGGATGGTGATGGTGGGCTCCTCGGCCAGCTCCCAAAAGACGTCGGCCAGGTCCTCGCCGAGGCGGGATGCCCGGGAAGCCACTTTCTCCAACGTCCTGCCCGGGTCCCGAAACGCTTCCGCCAGGTCTCCGCCCTGTGCCAGAAGCTTTGCCAGCAGCGCTGCCGCGTCGGTGGCGTGTCCGGCGGCGGCCCGCAGGGCCTGAGCCGCCTC
>NZ_KI271715.1:77218-85772 GCF_000469445.2 Oscillibacter sp. KLE 1745
GGCGGCCCGCAGGGCCTGAGCCGCCTCTCCCAGTGCCTGCCATGCGGCCGCCGCGTCCTTCCCGGCCTCTTCCAGCTCGCCGCTGTCCATGTGGGCCGCGACGGCGTTCGCCGCCTGTTCCAGCGCACCCCCCGCCCTGGCCAGTGTATCCGCCAGGGCTTGAGCCGCCTCTCCCAGCGCCGCTTCGTCGCCGCCGTTCCACAGAATGCGGGCGATCTCTGCCAGCGTGTCGGACATGTCCCCGAGGGCGGCGGCCAGGTCCCCGGCGGCAGCCCGAACCTCTTCCATGGCCTCCTGGCTCTGGAGGGCGCTGCCCAGGGCCGCGCCCAGATGCTCCAGCGCCGACAGCAGGCGGGCAACGGCCTCTTTTCCACTGGAGGCCGCCCGGCGGAGGGACTGGACTGCCGCCCGCAGCTCCTGTTCCGCCTGATCTCCCAGCCCCGATGCCGCGCCGACTTCATCCAGCGCATTCCCAAGCTCGTCGGCCAGGTCCTCCACCAGGTCCATCACATCGACGGCGTCATCCAGGATCGGCGCCAGCTGGTCGATGAGCCAGGAGATCCGGGCCGTGAGGCTGTTGAGCTCCTCGATATTCTCATTGGTCCAGTCCGCGGCGGAGTCCGCCAGATCGCCCACTGCCTCCCGGGCCTCGTCCGTCCGGGCGGAGATGGCGTCCATCCGGTCTGACAGAGCGTCGGAAGTGCCCCGCAGATCCTGCTGCGTCTGGTCCAGCAGATCCCCCAGACCGTCCAGGGCATCCAGCAGCTCCCCCATCTGCCCCTGGTCATAGAGCAGCCGCACTTCCGGCTCCAGCTGACCGGCGACGCCGCCCACGTCCTTCCGGCCCAGAATGTCGCCGGAGTTGGCACAGCCGTCCAGATATCCGGACTGCCGCCCCACGATGCCGCCGATGTTGTAGCCCACGTGGTCATAGCCCACGCTGCCGGAATTGGTGCAGCTCTGGATGATACCAGAGGAATACCCGGCGACGCCGCCGATATCGGTGCATACCGGCACGTTTTCCGCCGCGTTCAGCTGTTCCCGGTTGATGGCGTCCAGATCCAGCTCCGCATCCACCTCCGTGGTGTTGATGCTGCCGCTGTTCCGGCACTGGATAACGGCGCCGTAGTTCTGCCCGGCGATGCCCCCGGCATAATGCTCTCCCGTGACGGCTCCGGAGAAAGTGCAGTTGACGATCTGTCCCGAGCTCTCGTTGATCCCCACAAGACCGCCTATGCTGTCCGCTCCCCGCACCGTCCCGTGGAAGGTGCAGCCGGCAAGAAGGCCCCGGTTGCTGCCGGCAATGCCGCCCAGGGTATTCTTCCGGTCAGAGGGATCGACCCGTCCCTCCACCGACAGATCCCGCACTACGCCGGAGGGCTGTATGTACCGGAACAGTCCCCGGACATTGCCGCTGCCCGTGATGGACAGACCGGAAATGGTGTGGCCCTGCCCCTCAAAGGTCCCCCCAAAGGTGGGGATGGGGGTGAAGTCCGTGCCGGACAGGTCGATATCCGCCTCCAGGCGGACAATTCTCCCCTGGGACCAGCTGTCCAGGGTGCAGTTCTCTGCCAGTTGGACCAGGTCCTCCGCCGTGCGGACGAAAACCGTGTCCCCGCCTTCGGCGGCCAGGGCAGCAGGCGCCGCCAGGGACGCCAGCAGCACCGCCGCCAGAAGGAAGCTCAGGCATTTATGAATCTTCCGTCTCATGGGCGGGCTCCTCCTCTTTCTGATAAGCTCCCGTCTCCAGCATTCCGGAGACGTCCCCGTAAATCACGCCCTGGATCTGGGCATCCACTACGCCGGAAATACGGCCCCGAACCCGGCCGTTGACATAGACGGTGCCATGGGCACTCCTGGCAACCTCCGGCACCTTGAGATCGAACCGGGTCCGCTCCACGATCCCGTCGCCCAGGAACAGGATCTGGGGCAGGATGAACATGACCAGGAACATGGAGATCAGCGTCCCCCGACACAGGCACTCGCCGATGCCCACGATGGCAGGCTCTGTGGTGATTTGGGCGATGAGGAATCCGGCAGAGGACAGGATACTCCCCGAGGTCAGTACCGTGGGGAAGGACAGATTCAGCGCCTGGACGATGGCTTCCCGTCGGGACATCTCCGCCTTCAGCTCATTGTACCAGGAGGAGATCACGATGGCGTAGTCGATATTGGCGCCCATCTGGATGGCTGTCACGATCAGATAGCTCAGGAAGAAAATGGGCTTCTGGGCCATGCCGGGGAAGGAAAAATTGATCCAGATGCTGCCCTGGATCACCAAAATCAGCAGGATCGGCAGTCCCACAGACTGGAAGGTGAACAGCAGCACGATGATGACGAACACCACCGACAGGACACTGATCATGATGTTATCCCGGGCAAAGGAGACGGACAGGTCATAGTCGCTGGTGGAATCCCCCACCAGATAGACGCTGTCCGCGTCGTAGTACCGCTCCGCCTCCCGGTGGATGGTCTGGAGGAAAGCAAAGGTCTCCGCCCCCTCCTCCGGCAGGTTCAGATTGATGAGCATACGGGTGTAGTTTTCCCCCAGCATCTGGACCCGGGCGTTGTCGAGCTGTTCATAGAGATCGTCCAGGTCCGCCTGCTGCTCCTCGTCCAGATCCACATAGCCCTCCTCCGCCTTGTCGTAGGCGAAGAAAAACATATCCATCAGAGGGACCGCATAGTCGTCCAGACCGCCCACGATCCGGCCGTAGGCCTCCTCCTCCGCCGCGTAGGCAGTGTACAGCAGGCAGACGAGCTCGTAGTCTAGGTCTGTCATTTCGGAAAACTGCCGGGGCGTCAGGGCGTCGGTGAGGGTGTGTCCGTCCATCACCTCGATATTGGAGAGGCCCATGGCGTAGTCCACCTGATCGCAGGCCTCCAGCCGTTCCAGCAGGGCTTTCTCACTGTCATAGTCTCCCCGGGGCACCAGCAGAGCGATCACGTTCTGGGTGCCGAAGGTGTCGCTGACCCGCTGCTCCGCCACCTGGGACTCGTTCTGCCGCGCAGTCTCGATCTGGGTATAGCCGTACACATAGGGGCACCGGTTGGAGAGGAAAAAGCCCCCCACCAGGGCCACAATGAACAGCGGCACTCCCACATGGCGCAGCTTCAGGACAAATCCGCCCCAGCGGTCGATCCTGGGGATGAAGCTGCGGTGGCGGGTCCTCTCCATCGCCTTGGAAAAGAGCATCAGCAGCCCCGGCATCAGGGTGAACACCGACAGCATACTGAACAGAATGGACTTGATCAGCACGATGCCCATGTCGAAGCCGATCTGAAACTGCATGAACATCATGGCCGCCAGGCCGGAGATGGTGGTGAGGCTGCTGGCGGAGATGGAGGGAATGGCGGCGCTGACCGCCGCAATGCACGCCTCCCGGTCTCCGGCGTGCTCCCGCTCCTCCAGGAAGCGGTGCAGCATGATGATGGCATAGTCGATGGCCAGAGCCAGCTGGAGCACCACCGTCACAGAGTTGGAGACAAAGGAGATCTCTCCGAAGATGAAGTTCGTGCCCAGATTCAGCAGGGCCGCCGCGATAAAGGTCAGTAGCAGCACCGGAATCTCCGCATAGGAGCGGGAAGTCAGCAGCAGCACCAGCACGATGATAACCGCCGCTACCGCCAGGATGATCCCCATCTCATCGGCCAGGGAGTCCGCCTGGGAATCCCCCACAGAGCTGTCTATATAAAAGTCATAGGGGGCCAGCAGCTCCCGGATGGCCTCCATGGCGGCCAGGGCGGATTCGTCATCCTCCTCCCCCGCAAAGGTCACGGAGATCAGCGCGTCCGCGCCCTTGAAATATGATGCGATGTCCTCCGGCGTCTCGGCCTCCCCGTCCTCCTCTGCGCCGATGCTGTCTCCCAGGGACGCGGAGGAGACGCCCTCGATCTCCCCGATCTGTTCCGCCAGATCCTCCGCGATGCCCCGCGTCACGTGGGACACCATCACCCGGGCGGTACCGAAGGTGGTGAATTCCTCCTCCATCAGGGTCAGCCCCTGGCGGGTCTCTGTGGAGTCCGGCAGGTACTCCGTGATGTCGTTGCAGACGCTGACCCAGTTCCGGGAGAACAGGCAGAACAGCAGCGCACACGCGTACAGGAAAAAGATCAGCTTCCGCTTATCCACGATCACCGTGGCCAGCCGCACAAAAAAGGATGGTTTTTCAGTGTCTTTGCGCACAGTTTCAGCTCCTTCCGGCAATCCCGGTCCCATCACGGCTCAGGGGAGATCCGGCTCCCCTCCCATCGCATCCGGCAGACGTCCGCCGTGGTCACTCCAGTAAGGCGTTCCCCATGGAGCTCCAGCGCCGTCTCGCAGAAAAGGGTGCTGACCGCCGTCCGGATAGCATGAGAGAGGCACAGATGCCCATCCTCCGACCGTACGCCATGGACGGGGTTGCGGCGTCCCATCAGTTCCAGGGATCCTGTGACGGCAGAACCCTCGTATTGGAGGTCCAGGCGACCCTCCCTGGGGCCCATCTGGCTGTACAGCGTGACGTGATACTCTTCCCGCATCTTCCTCCGCTCCTTTCCGCATTTCCTCCAGCATACTGGAAACAGGCCCGGAGATGCAAGGTGCAGACCTTGGGCAGATGTCAGAAATCTGACACTTGCCCCCATTCTGCATAGATGCACTCCTCTGGAAAATGTGTTATACTGGACTGCAATGGACTGGAGTCTGCCGGTCCATGGAGGTCGATATGAAAAAACGGACATACGAGGCCAGCAATGCGGCCAAGCGGCAGATCTGCACTGTACTCAAGGAGCTGATGACCCAGAAACCCCTGAACAGGATCACCGTGGCGGAGATCATGCGGGGCTGCGGCATGGCGCGCCAGCATTTTTACTACCATTTTGACGATGTCTACGACGCGGTGCGCTGGATCTTTGAGGAGGAGGCGGTGGCGCTGCTCCGGGAACACGAGGGCGTCATGCTGTGGCAGGACGGCCTGCTCCAGCTTTTCCAATACCTGCAGGAGAACCGTGTGTTCTGCCTCTGCGCCCTTCGCTCCATGGGCCGGGACCACCTGAAGCGGTTCTTCCAGACGGATATCCGCGCCATCATCCGGAGCACGATCCGTCTGATTGCCGCGGAGCTGGGGTATGAGGCCGGGGAGCAGGAGCTCACCATGCTGACTCAGTTCTATGTGGGCGCGCTGGTAAGTATTGTGGAGGACTGGCTCCTGGGCGAGATCCAGGGCACGCCGGAGGAGCTGATCCGCTTTGTAGACCAAGTGCTGCGGGACCATGTGCGTGGCGCCGGGCTCCGGCTGTCCCAGGCAGGTCCCGGGACGGCGCCTCTTCTGGAACCGGACCACTGTGCCGGACCTGTTTCCAAATAAAAAGGCTCCGGGTTCCCAGAGAAACCCGGAGCCTTTTTCCGCTGTTCAACTCTCTGTGGGCAGGTCACTCCTGCGCATCGTGAAGCCAGAGATATCGCTCGTCCTCGTTGCGGGTGGTCTGCAGCCAGGGGTTGCCGTCCAGATGGCGGATCATCCAGCAGGTATACATCTGGAAGCCCGGCGCCACTGCCTGGGGATGCAGGCACCCGCCGGGGATGGCGGAGAAGCTGTTGTCCACGCTCTTGAATACCTGGTCCCCCACAAAACTGGCGCCGAAGCCCTCCGGCCGGTCGAACTTGAAGTAATAGCACTCCGGCTGGGGGTGCCGGTGGGGCAGATAGCCGGACCAGTTCCCCCGGTCGTTCAGCACCTCGCCCAGCACCATATTGGACCAGGGGGCGATATCCTTGTCAAAGATGGTGTTTACCCGGCGCTTGGCCACATTGCCGAACTTGCCCACGCAGGAGTAGACCCAGGGGGCGTCCTCCGGCCGGTACAGCCTGCCGGAGAACGCTGTGTCATTCTTCGTGCACTGGACCAGGATCTCCGCGTCTGTCTGCGCCTCCACGGTGATCTCCTCCCCGGCGCAGGCATGGAGGGCATAGGGGCCGTCAGTGAACACGTCTCTGCGGCTGACCGTCTCCGTCCGGCCCTCCCAGCCGAAGGTCACGGTTCCGGACAGAAGCAGCACCGCGGTCTCCTCGCCCCGTCGGCAAAAGCCTCTCTTCCGGCCGGGTTCCATCCGGTAGACCCGGATGTCCATCAGCATATCGCTGTATGCGTTGTCGTAGGTACAGAGGATTTCCTCGCCCTCCGCGTCAAACTCCGGATAGCCGAATACGTTTTTCATGTGTAATTCCTCCCAAATTCCATCATCCGGCGGGCCCGTTCAGGCGCCCGCGTTTGCTCCCTGCCGCTCCAGCAGGCGGCAGAGCATGGCGGCCAGCTCTCCCCGGGTGGCTGTCCGGTCCCCCTGATAGCTTCCCCGGACCATGCCCAGCGCCTGGGCGATGGCCGCATAGCCCAGGTCTGCCTCCGGGATGGCGGCAGCGTCGCTGTATGTGCAGGTGTAGATGCCCTGAAGCCGGGCGGCTGGACCATAACCTGCGCAGTCCAGCAGACATTTCACTGCCTGCCCGCGGGTGACGGCCCTGCCTTCATCCCGGGTTCCCCGGGGCAGAATACCCATCCGGTAGGCCATGGAATAGACGGTGTCCCGCGTGCTCTCATCCGCTGTCTCCGGGTCGATACAGTATCCTTCCAGGCTGGCCAACAGGGCCACCAGATCCCACTGGGTCAGCTGTTTGTCCGGCCGGAAGCGGCCCCCGTCATAGCCCACGCCATAGCGGGCCAGCTTCTCCACATCGGCTTTCACCCCGGAGCCCGACAGGTCCGTATAGGTGATGGCGGTATCCCCGGACTCCGGCGCCGCCGGTTTGCCGGTGGCGGCGTCAATGCCCAGATACCGCTCCTCCCGCTCCAGAGCGTAGGTCAGCCGCAGCTCGTAGAAGTGGGTAAGCCCCAGCTCCATCAGCCGGGCTTCCGTCTCGTCGCCGCTCTCCAGAGGGCGGGGCACCAGACGGTAGGCCAGGACCGTGTCATAGGTCCCCGCCCAGGCGGCCAGGGCCGCCGTCTCACCCACGATACCGGCGGAGCCGGCGAACGTCACATCCTCGTCGTACTGATAATCCAGCCGGTACACGGACCCGTCTCCGCTGTCGATGGCCACGGTATAGCGGTTCTCCGGGAAGGGAATGCCGCCTACCTGCTGGACGTATGTGAAGGTGTAGTACGGACGCCGGTCCTCCGTGTTGTCCCGGCCGTCATAGAGTGTCAGGGCACTCCACCGCCCGCCGCAGAGGGCGGACAGGAACGTCTCCGCTTTGACCTGCGCCTCCGCCTGGGTCAGGGCCGGTGTCTCCCCCTCCTCCATTCCGGGTGCGTAGGAGAACACCTCCTGGACCGCGCCGGTGCGGGCATCCACTGTGATGGTGCGGGAACAGCTGTCCTCCTCTCCGGGCCGCACATAGGACAGGACGCAGAGGACCTGATCCTCCTTCCCCTCCTGTTCCGCCAGACGGTAGGCGGCGGAGGACAGGGCGTACTCCGTCAGGCCGTAGACCGGCTCTGCCCGCAGGCTCTGGTCCAGGAACGCGGAGGACCGGACGCCCTCCATCTGGGCGATGCCCGCCTGCTCCGCCGGGCTGAGGCCGCTGCCCCCGCTCTCCGCAGCCGCGGTGTTGTCGGCACTGCCTCCGGCGCCCCAGCCGCCCATCTGGTCCTCCAGCTCCGTCAGATTCAAAAGCGCTCCTGTGGCGGCGTCTACATAAAAGGTGTCCGTATCCACCGGCAGATACCGGAGCACGGCCGACGTGCCGCCCGCCTCCCGCACGTATTCCAGCTTCAGCTCCAGGGTGTCCGTCAGGAGTTTGGCAGCCTGGTCGCGGCGCACCGCAGCGGCGGCAGAGGGGACGTCTCCCAGGAAGGTGTCCTCCGCCGTGGTCCGGTGGAAAGACCGGACCCGGTTGTCCGCCGCATCCACAGTGATGGAATAGGTCAGCGGCGAGGGCAGGCCGTTCAGCAGGATCACTCCGGAGTAGCGGCAGCTGTCCCCGCCCAGAATATCCATGCCGCGGGGCTCTTCCAGCTTCACGCTCTCCCCCTCCCGCAGGACCTTGTCCAAAAAGTCCCCGGCGGCCCGGGCGGCCGCGGCCTCATCCCCCTGGGGAAAGACCGGGAAATCCCCGCTGTTGGAGGCGGTGTACGGCAGACCCAGATCGTAGCTGATTACGGTCCCGTCATCCAGAGCGGAAATGGACAGTTCCTCCTCCAACTCGGTCGACCAGTACAGATCCCAGGCACCGGTCAGACCGTCCTCATACCAGCTGCCCTGAAATTCGTCATAGGCATCCGTGTCCAGATCCAGGGCCGCCTTTACGGCCTGGGTCACCCTGGCCAGGGCCTCGTCTGTGGTCTCCTCTGCGGCGGACGCCGGCAGCATCAGCCCCAGAGCCGTCACCATAGCCAGCGTCAAAGAAAACAGCTTCTTCATCATTCGTCCCTCCATTGTCGGCAGTTTCCGGAATGGTGATTCCATTCTATCCCAACAGACGGAAAAATTCCAGAGATGCTGCGGATTCTCCTTATTTTTTTAAGTTCCTTGAAAGGCAGAACGGCGGGCCGCACGGAGAATCTCCGCGCGGCCC
>NZ_KI271715.1:85872-88340 GCF_000469445.2 Oscillibacter sp. KLE 1745
CGGGCCGCACGGAGAATCTCCGCGCGGCCCGCCGTTTGACATGGGCTGCGTCCTGGCCGGGCGATTCGGCCGGACCTGCCTGCATCTGTCCTGGGCCCTCTCTGTCACGCCATGGCGCGGTGGAGGAAGGTCATGATCTGCGCCCGGGTGCAGGTCGTGCCGGGCTCAAAGGTAGTGGAAGTGGTGCCCTGGGTCACTCCGCTCTCCACGGCCCAGGCCACCGCGTCCGCATAGTACGCACCTTCCGCCACGTCCCGGAAGTCATGCGTCCCGGATGCTGCGGGAGAGCCCTCGGCCCGCCACAGCAGCACCGCCGCCTGAGCGCGGGTGCAAACCCGGTCCGGGGCAAAGGCAGTCTTGGTGACGCCGGAGGTGATGCCCTGCTCCACAGCCCACAGAACTGCCTTATAATAGTAGCTGTCGGGGCTCACATCCGTGAAGGGATTCTCCTTTTCGGACGGCTCAGGAGAGCCGTTTGCCCGCCACAGGAAGGTCACAAGCTGGGCCCGTGTGCATCCGCGGCCCGGGGCGAAGGCCGTTCCGGTGACACCGGAGGCGATCCCCTGCTCCACAGCCCACCGGACCGCATCGTAATAGTACGCGCCGCTGTCCACATCTGTGAAGGGCAGCTCCGTCTGCTCCCCGGAACGGACGAAGGACGCGGACACGGTCACCCCGCCGCCGGGCATGACGAAGGTATAGCGTCCCTCCCCCGCGTTCTGGACCGGGACTGCGCCGTCCTGGCTGTCGGTGACAGTCAGCTTCTTCAGCTCGTATCCGTCATCCGGCGCCGCGGTGATGGTCACCGTCTCACCCTCGTCGGCCCGACCGGCACTCACCTCCAGGGAGCCGCCGGTGACCCGGTCCACAGTAATGAGATGCTCGCCGTCCTCGGACTTCTCAGTCCACCGGGCGTACAGGGTTGTGTTTGCGTCGAAGACGGTATCGGCAGTAACTGCAGTGCCGCCGTCGGCGGCGGTGTACCAGCCCGCGAAGGCGTAGCCGCTCCGCTCCGGCGTGGGAAGCGTCCCCACGGCTGCGCCGCTGGTGGCTGCCATGGCGGCCGCGCCGGCGGCGCCCTCGCCGAGCTCCAGGGTCAGGATGATCGTCCGGTCCGGGTCAATGAAATCCTCCAGCTCTGCAGTGGCAAAGCTGCCGCCGGTGACAGAAATGCTGCCGGAGCCGCTGTTGGCCACCTGACCGGTCACAGTGCCGCCGGAGATGGTGATCTCCGCCGCGGTGTCGTTGACTACGCTGCCCACGGTGCCGCCGTTGATGGCGATGGTTCCGCCAGTGGAGCCGCCCTGCGTCTTGATGTTCTGATAGCTGCCGCTCTCCACGGTCAGGCTGCCGGAGGCATCCTGACCCTCAAAGACAATGGAATCCCCCTCGGCAATAGCAGCGTTCGCAAAGGTGACGCGGCTGCCCCGGTCGATGTTGACGCCCCACTGGTTTCCGGAGGTGGTCAGGCCGTCCACGGACAGCTCTGTGCCATTGACCACCAGGGCGTACCAGCGGCAGTTGGAGATCTCCGCGTTCTCCAGGGTCACCATTCCGGCGTGGTAGATGTTCAGGCCGTGCTTGGCGGCACTGCCGCCGTCAAAGGTCACATCCCGCAGCGTCACCTCGGCGCCATCCTGAAGATTGAGGAGGCTGGGGCCGGTGCCATTGTCGCCGGAGACAGAAAATGTGCCCGCCTTCGCCCGGATGGTATGGCCGCTGCCGTCCAGAGTCAAGTCCTTGGACAGCGTCAGCGCTCCCTGGCCGTTGACCAGGCCGGAGGCGTCCAGCTCCACGTCCCGGAGCAGCCGGATGGTGGCGCCCTCTTCCGCCTGGGCCACTGCCTCCGCCAGGGTGGCATACTGAGTGCCGTCGATATCCGCGGTGTTTTCCGTTTGGACGCCGTCCTCCCCGGCCCCCTCCGTCATGGTCTGGACCTGCCCGGCGGCAGACGTACCAAACATCCCCTCCGCCGCCTGGGCATTGGCCGGCAGCATGGAGGCCAGCAGGCTCAGAGTCAGCAGTCCGGTAACAAGTTCTCGCTTCATGTGTGTAGATTCCTCCCGATTGGTTTGTAGGTATCGGCGCTTTGAAGCGGGCACTCTCCGTCCGGTCCGAAAAGGGGCCTTCCCAGATGTAGAAATTCTGCCAAATCATTGCGGATTCTGTCAAAAAGCCAAGCAGGCAGCGGAAAATCCGGCCTCAAAAGCACGGTTCACATCCTAACACAGCGGGGCAGAGCCACGCAAGGGCTTTCCGGATTTTCCAGATGACTGGAAATACCTGGCACATCAGCCGCATCTATTGGGCCGCAGTGCATCCGGCAAAATATGCTGGAACGATCCGGGCGCCGCGCCAGACATTCCCGGCAGCGCAGAGCCGGCTCCCCAGCTTGGAGGGCTCCGGTGAGCCGGCGGGCGGCAAGGCATGTGAAAGCCCCCGGCGGACCGGAACGTGTCCGGTCCGCC
>NZ_KI271716.1:0-467 GCF_000469445.2 Oscillibacter sp. KLE 1745
GAAAGCCGAGGTCTCAACAAAACGCTTGTTGAGGCTTTTCTTCTTTCCGGGGATATTTACGAGGACGCAAAGCGGCACAATGTTGTGTTTGTCGGCAGAGACCGAAGCGGTACGCCGAGATACGCCCATGTGCGAGGAACGGCAGACCCATTCAGACAGGACATTGCCGGGTCTGACAAATCCTATCCGTTCCACTATGAGGGAAACGGCAACCAGCTCTTTGTCTTTGAAGCACCGATAGACCTGTTATCGTTCATCTGCCTTTATCCGCAGGATTGGCAAAGCCGAAGCTATCTTGCGCTGGGCGGTGTTTCGGGCAAAGCCCTTGACCGTTTCCTTTCTGAACGCAAGGACACCCGAAAAGTGTTCCTCTGCCTTGACAGCGACACCGCAGGAAGCGAAGCCTGTACCCGACTGGCACAGTCCATTCCCGGCGAGATCGCCGTCATTCGCCTTGTCCCGGCAAG
>NZ_KI271716.1:567-996 GCF_000469445.2 Oscillibacter sp. KLE 1745
TGACGAGCGTGGATTGGCTATGGTTTCCGTATATCCCCTTTGGAAAGCTGACAATTATCCAGGGCAATCCCGGCGAGGGCAAGACCTACTTTGCTATGCGCCTTGCGGCGGCTTGCACCAATCGAAAGCCTTTACCCGGTATGGAGACACTTGAGCCTTTCAATATCATCTATCAGACCGCCGAGGACGGTCTGGGCGATACCGTTAAGCCCCGGCTGATGGAAGCGGACGCAGACCTTGAAAGAGTACTTGTCATTGACGATAGAGACACGCCGCTGACCCTTGCCGATGAGCGCATAGCAAGGGCAATCCGTGAGAACAACGCAAGGCTGGTTATCATTGACCCGGTGCAGGCGTTTCTGGGCGCAGATGTGGACATGAACCGGGCAAATGAAGTGCGCCCGATATTCCGCAGTCTGGGAGACATTG
>NZ_KI271717.1:0-6521 GCF_000469445.2 Oscillibacter sp. KLE 1745
ACCGATAGGTGAGCCCGTTCTCCGTCACCGGCT
This sequence comes from Oscillibacter sp. KLE 1745, assembly GCF_000469445.2. Classification (NCBI taxonomy): domain Bacteria; kingdom Bacillati; phylum Bacillota; class Clostridia; order Eubacteriales; family Oscillospiraceae; genus Oscillibacter; species Oscillibacter sp. KLE 1745. Next base: position 34 of record NZ_KI271717.1, read on the forward strand.
CGCTGACGGCTCTTACAGTCCAGCCGGGCAGCTTGTCCAGATTGGGAAAGAAGGAGTCCGCGCCCTCCGCGGCGGCGTCCACCCGGGTCACGTAAGCCCGTGCGCATTGGGAGAGCAGAGCGGCGTAGATGCTGCCGCCGCCGATGACCCACAGCTGGTCCGGCGGGGTACCGGCTGTGGCCTCCCGCATGGCCGCCAGACTGGAGACGGTCTCCGCCCCCTCCCGGGAAAAGTCCGGGCAGTGGGTGATGACGATGTTCCGCCGCTTGGGCAGGGGCCGCCCGCCGGGAAAGGAGTCCAGCGTCCGGCGGCCCAGGATGACCGTGCCCCCCAGGGTGAGGGAGCGAAAGCGCTTCATGTCCGTAGGCAGGGAGAAGAGCAGATCATTGTCCCGGCCGATGGCCCAGTTTTGATCGACGACGACGATGGCATTCACAGCGCAGGCCTCCTCAAATAGCGATGGGGATCTGGTCCTCGAAGGGGGCGGGGATGTAGTCCTCCAGGGAGAAGCTGTCCCGGGTAAAGGCGTAGAAGTCCGTCACGGACGGGTCCATCCGGAACACCGGCGCCGGGGACGGCGTCTGGGCCAGCATCTTTTCAATGATGGGCACATGGCGGTCGTAGATATGGGCGTCCGCGATCACGTGGACCAGTTCGCCGGGCACCAGGCCGCTGACCTGGGCCAGCATGTGGACCAGCACCGCGTACTGCACTACATTCCAGTTGTTGGCGGCCAGCATGTCCTGGCTCCGCTGGTTCAAAATGGCGTTGAGGACATTCCCGGAGACGTTGAAGGTCATGGACCAGGCGCAGGGGTACAGATTCATCTCATGGAGATCCTGGTGGTTGTAGAGACTGGTGAGGATGCGGCGGGAGGCGGGGTTGTGCTTCAGGTCATACAGCACCCGGTCCACCTGGTCCATCTCCCCTTCGGGATACTGGTGCTTGATGGAGAGCTGATAGCCATAGGCCTTGCCGATGGAGCCGTCCGGATCCGCCCACTCATCCCAGATGTGGCCGTTCAGGTCGTGGATGTTGTTGGACTTCTTCTGCCAGATCCACAGCAGTTCGTCCACCGCGGTCTTCCAGTAGGTCCGGCGGAGGGTCAGGATGGGGAACTCCTCCTGAAGGTCATAGCGGTTGACGATCCCGAATTTTTTCACAGTGTGGGCGGGAGTACCGTCCTCCCAATGGGGACGGACGGGCAGGTCTGTGTCCCAGACCCCGTGGTCCAGAATGTCCCGGCAGTTTTGCAGAAAGAGCGCATCGGCACGGCTCATGGGGGTCCCTCCTCAGCGTTGGGTATTTTTTTCAGTATAGCAAATCCGGGAGAAAAACACAATCGGCAGATGAAGCCCCGGCCGCCAAATTGGGGGCGTCTTTTCCTGTGCCTGTTGTGAAAATCGGCTATGTGTGGTAGAATACCTGCAAAACGGGCCCTGCCTCATCGGGCGCGGCGCCCGGTTCCACGGCCGAAGAGTGACCCGGCGGATGCTCCGGCGGGCGGAAAAGGAGGCGGGAGATGCCGGACCGGAAGGAGATCAACAAGCGGGGCTATCTGAAGGAGGACTTCCGGCTGTTCCACCTGAAGGACAGCCGGGCCCAGAAGGTGGACTATCACTACCACGCCTTTGACAAGCTGATCCTTCTCCTGGGGGGAAAGGTCACCTATGTGGTGGAGGGCGTCACCTACTTCCTTCAGCCCTGGGACCTGCTGCTGGTGGGACACGACCTGATCCACCGGCCCATCATCGACCCGGCGGAGCCCTATGAGCGGGTGGTGATCTGGCTGGGACGGGAGTGGCTGGAGCGGCGCAGCGACCCCGGCGAGGCGCTGGACACCTGCTTCGACACCACCCGGGAGCGGGGGTTCCACCTGCTGCGCTTCGACGCAGAGCGGCGGCTCCACTATATGCAGCGCATCCAGCAGCTGGAGGAGGCCCTGCGGGACCGGAGCTTCGGCGCCGCCCGCATGGCGGATACCCTCTGCCAGCAGATGCTGATCGACGTGAACCGGGATGTGCTGCGCTCCCGCACCGCCCAGGAGGAGCGGGACAGCTACCGGGTGGACCCCAAGATGGAGGAGGTGCTCCGGTACATTCTGGACCATCTGGGAGAGGAGCTGACGGTGGAGTCCCTCTCCAAGCGGTTTTTCATCAGCCGGTACTATCTGATGCACCGGTTCAAGGCCGTCACCGGCTACACGGTCCACCAGTACATCAGCCAGAAGCGGCTGCTGCGGGCCGGGGAGCTAATCCGCGCCGGCGTGCCGGTGATGAAGGCGGCGGAGCAGGCCGGATTTGAGGAGTATTCCACCTTCCTGCGGGCCTTCCGCGGCACCTTCCACATGAGTCCCCGGGAGTTCCGGTGACGAGGATACGGCAAAAGCCCGCCCGGGGAGCGATCCCCGGGCGGGCTTGCTGTTACTGGGCCTCGCCGGCTGCCAGGCGGAGGATAGCCTCCATGTCCGCGGGCTGGATCTTCACGAAGCCGCCGAAGGGGAAGCCGCCGGGCTTCTCCGCCCGGTGGGCCACCATGTCCGGGATGTCTTTGGCCTTGGCTCCCAGCTCGTCAAAGGTGATGGGCATCCCCAGGGAGTGGAAGAAGAGGCACAGCTTCTCGATGCCCTGGCGGGCGGTGGCCTCCGGGTCCGCAAAGTTCATCTCACAGCCGAAGACCCGCACGGCGAACTGGGCCAGCCGGACGGGATCATGGGGCAGCACGTACTCCATCCAGGCGGGCAGGATCACCGCAAGACCCGCGCCGTGGGCGCAATCGTAGAAGGCGGAGAGCTCATGCTCGATCTGGTGGCTGGCCCAGTCCTGCTCCCGGCCCACGCCGCAGGAGTTGTTGTGGGCCAGCATCCCTGCCCACATCAGGTCCGCCCGGGCGGCGTAGTCATTGGGATCGGCAATGGCCTTGGGGGCCGCGTCCAGCACGGTCTTCAGCAGGGCCTCGCACAGCCGGTCCGTCAGCCCCACGTCGGGAGTGTTGGTGAAGTACCGCTCCATGATGTGGGCCATCATGTCCACCGCGCCGCTGGCGGTCTGGTAGGCAGGCAGGGAGCAGGTGAACCGGGGGTTCAGCACGGCGAATTTCGGGCGGATGACATCCGTCTTGGGGCAACCCCACTTCAGGTTGCCCCGCTCCTGGGTGATGACGCAGCTGTCGGACCCCTCGCTGCCGGCGGCGGAGATAGTCAGCACCACGCCCACGGGCAGCGTCTTCTCGATCTTGGCAGCGCCGGTGAAGAAATCCCAGAAATCCCCCTTGTACAGCGCGCCGAAGCCGATGGCCTTGGCGGTGTCGATGACACTGCCGCCGCCCAGTGCCAGCAGGAAGTCCGCGCCGGTCCGCCGGACCAGGTCGATGCCCTCGTATACCTTGCCGCTGCGGGGGTTGGCCTGGACGCCGGAGAGCTCTGTAAAGGGGATGCCCGCGGCCTCCAGGGAGGCGGTGACGGCGTCATAGGCGCCGTTGCGGCGGACGGACCCGCCGCCGGTGACCAGCAGTACCCGGCTGCCGCTGAACCGGCGCACCAGCGCGCCGGTGTTTTTCTCTTCTCCATCGCCGAAGGTGAAGAGGGTGGGGGAGTAGAAGGTGAAGTTGTTCATGGATGAAGTTCCTTTCCTTAAAAATTCAACAACATAATCAGTCCCGCTTGGATAGAAGCACCTCAAATACCAGCAGGGCCAGAGCTATCGCCAGCAGGAGAAGCCCCGCTGAGAGAACGGCACCGCACCAGGTGCTGCGCAGAGCAGTGCCGAAGCGGCCGAAATCGGTGTACCACTGGTCTGCGGTCAGTGCATGATAGACAGCTCCGGTCAGCCCTGTCAAGGCGGCTGCTGTTCCTGCGAAGGCCAGAGGCGGAGAGATCACCCGGAGACTCCACCGCCACAGTGGAAGAGACAGGAAGTCGGACGCATCATCAGCCTTGGCATTCTCCCCCAGCAGTTCATCGGCGGAGATGCCGAAGACGCGGCACAATTGGAGAAGCTTTTCCGCATCAGGAAGGACCTCGCCGCTCTCCCAGCGGCTGACGTCCTGCGTGGAGACGCCCAGCCGCTCTGCCAGAATCTCCTGAGAGAGGTGGGCAGCCAGCCGCCTCTGGGTGATTTTTTCGCCGATGGTCATGGGAAAACTCCTTTCGCAAATAGCTTTCGTATATCACTGGCCTGCCCCGGCGGACTGCTTAATATCCCCGGTTCCGGTCCACCAGTCCCGCCAGCGGGCGCCCGGCGGCGTAGTTCTCCAGATCGGCACAGAAGCGGGCCACGTTTTCGTCGCAGGTGTAGCCCAGGGTCATGTTGCCGGAGACGTGGGGGGTGAGAATGATGTTGCGGGCGTCCCACAGAGGATCGTCCTGGGGCAGAGGCTCCGGGTCCATCACGTCCAGGGCGGCGCCTGCCAGCTTTCCGCTGTTCAGGGCCTCCGCCAGGGCCTTCTGGTCCAGAGCGGTACCACGGCCCACGTTGATGACGCAGGCGTCGGCGGGCAGCAGGGCGATCCGCTCCCGGTTCAGGATGTGAACGGTCTCCGGCGTGCTGGGCAGGGCCATCACCAGGATTTTTGTGCGGGGCAGCACGTCGTCCAGAGCGGAGATGGGATACACCTCGTCGAAGGCGGGGTGGGGCTTTCCGCTGCGGCTGAGACCCACGATCTTCGCGGCCCCCATGCCCCGCAGCCGGTCCGCCACATGGCGCCCGATATCCCCGGTGCCCAGGATGGTGAATTCGTTGTCCCGGATGGAGCGGACGGGCAGCTGATTGGACCAGCCGTGGCCCCGGACGATCTCGATGTACTCCGGCATCCGCCGCAGCAGCATCAGGGTCACCATCACCACATGCTCGGCGATGGTAACGCCGTAGACGTTGGAGTTGGTCAGCAGGCAGTCCGGGTTGGCGAACAGGCCGGGATCCTTGCAGTAGAGGTCCACCCCGGCAAAGGAGCAGCAGTACCACTTCAGCGTAGCGGGAGCGGTGCGCAGAAGGTCAGCGGAATGGGCGTACAGAACCTCGCAGTGCTGGAGGCAGTCCTTCGCCTCCTCAAACTGGTCCAGGTTGAAGAAATGGGGGGTGAAGCCCGTCCGGCGGGCGGTCTCCCGGATCCGGTCCTTGTGGGCTTCCGTGAGGAATTCCTGATAGATGCAGATATTGCGATTCATAAACAATCAGACTCCTTTTGAATGGATTGACAGAGTTGCTCGGCACAGTGCATCCCATCCGCGGCGGCGGAGAGGATGCCGCCGGCATAGCCGGCTCCCTCGCCGCAGGGGTACAGGCCCCGGAGAGAGGACTGGCAGGTCCCATCCCGTGGGATGCGCACTGGGGAGGAGGAACGGCTCTCCACCGCCGTCAGGACGGCGTCCGGATCGTCGTAGCCCCGGAGCTTCTGCCCCAGCAGGGGGAGCGCCCCGGCAATGGTATCCGCAACGAAGGGCGGCAGGCACCGGCGCAGGTCCGTCCAGGTGACGCCGGGGCGGTAGCTGGGGTGCACTCGGCCTGGGCCGACGGAGGGGCGCCCCGTCAGAAAGTCCCCCACCCGCTGGGCCGGGGCCCGGTAGTCCCCACCCCCCAGAGCGTAGGCTGCAGACTCCAGCTTCCGCTGGAAGGCGATACCCGCCAGGGGATCTTCCGCCCCGCCATAGTCCTCTGGCGTCACGTTCACCAGCAGGCCGCCATTGATATTCTCCTTGTCCCGGGCGAATTCGCTCATGCCGTTGGTGACCACCCGCTCCGCCTCAGAAGCGGCCGCCACCACCTCCCCGCCGGGGCAGACGCAGAAGGAGTAGGCCGCCCGGCCGCCGGGCAGATGGCAGGAGAGCTTGTAGGTAGACGCCGGAAGCCCGGGATGCCCGGCGTACTGCCGGTATTGGGCGGCGTCGCAGTCCGCCTGCCGGTGTTCGATCCGCACCCCCACGGCGAAGGGCTTGGCCTCCATGGGCACACCCCTTTTATGGAGCATGGCGAAGGTGTCCCGGGCGGAGTGCCCTGGGCAGAGGAGCAGGTGGGAGCAGGGAAGGGTATAAACGCCCTCCGGCCCCTCCGCGGTGATGCCCCGCAGGGCGCCGTCCCGGATGTCCAGATCCGCCAGCCGGCTCTCAAACCGGATGTCCGTTCCCAGTTCCAGCAGACGGCGGCGCAGGTTTACCAGGACGGTGTGGAGATAATCCGTGCCCACATGGGGTTTGGCATCGATCAAAATATCCTCCGGAGCGCCGCAGGATACCAACGTCTCCAGGATAAAGCGGTGGCGGGGGTCGCGTGTGCCGGTGTTCAGCTTCCCGTCCGAGAAGGCTCCTGCGCCGCCCTCGCCGAATTGGACATTGGAGGTCAGGTCCAGCTCTCCCGTGGCCCAGAACCGTTCCACATCCGCCTTCCGTCGCTCCACCGGGCGGCCCCGCTCCAGCAGGATGGGGCGCAGCCCCGCCTGGGCCAGCACCAGGGCGGCGAAGAGCCCCGCGGGCCCGGCGCCCACCACCACGGGAG